>JBDTMK010000228.1:0-5655 GCA_039934315.1 Pyrinomonadaceae bacterium
ACGTACGGTACGACCGACGAAAACGGTGCGATCATCCAGCCGGTCCAGACTCCGAGAGATGTCTTTCCGCAGTTCGGCGGTCTGGAAGTGACGACGAGCTCGACGCAGCTTCAGGAGCTGACCGACGCGTTTCTCTATCTCGCGAATTATCGCTACGAGTGCTCCGAACAGATCGCGTCGCGGATGATCTCGATCGCCGCGCTCCGCGATGTACTTTCCGCATTCAAGGCGAAGGACATGCCGTCGAAGGCGGAGCTCGATGCTCGATTCGCGCGCGATCTCGAGATACTGCAATCGCGCCAGCGCGATGACGGCAGCTTTGGTCTTTGGAAACGCGATAAGGAGCGTTACGAATATCCGTTCCTAACGGTCCATGTCGCTCACGCGCTCATACTTGCGAAGCAGAAGGGCTATAAAGTTCCCGACGAGATGCTCAACAAGGTGAAGCCATACCTCAAAAATGTCGAGAAGCATTTCGACGATGAGTGGTACAAGAACGCTCTTCAGGTGCGTTGGACGATCTCGGCGTACGCGCTTTATGTCCGGGACCTGATGAGCGATAAGGACGTGGGCAAGGCGACGAAGTTGTTGGGTGAAGCGGTTTCCGCAGGGACTGGCGATCGCGTCGACGTACCGTTGGGCGTCACGCCCGCCCCGCGCTACGACAAGATGCCCTTCGAGGCGCTCGGCTGGATCCTTTCAGTGCTTGCGAACGATCCGGGATCATCAACCGATGTAGATGCCATCGTAAGGTTCCTCATGAACCGAACCACGGAAACTGCAGCGGCTGCAAATTTCGTAACGGACTATGGCGACGGCGCATGGTTGATCATGTATTCGAATCGGCGCGCTGACGGTGTGCTCCTCGAGGCGCTGATCAAAGCCCAGCCTAAGAACGATCTCATTCCCAAGCTCGTCCGCGGCTTGCTTGATCATCGGGTCAAAGGCGCGTGGTCGAATACGCAGGAGAATGTGTTCATCCTTCTCGCACTCGACAAGTACTTCAACGCCTTCGAAAAAGTAACGCCTGATTTCGTAACGAGGGTCTGGCTCGGGAGCGCATATGCAGGCGAGGAAAAATTCCAAGGCCGCTCGATTGACTCAAATGTGCTCAGCATTCCAATGTCCTATCTAACCGAGCAGGGCGGCACCTCGAATCTGCTCATCGACCGTCAAGGCGCCGGCCGTTTGTATTATCGGATCGGGATTAAATACGCCCCGCGTAACTTGAAACTCGACCCCGCTGATTACGGCTTCACGGTGCTGCGGAAATACGAAGCGATCGACAAGGCCGATGACGTCAAGCAAAACGCCGATGGTTCATGGACTATCAAATCCGGCGCACGCGTTCGCATCCGCATGACCATGGTCGCGCAAGCGAGGCGATATCATGTCGCACTCGTCGACAATCTCCCGGCCGGATTGGAGATCTTGAATCCCGAGCTCGCGGTGACAGAAGCTATTCCCGCCGATACCGGCGGCAACACTCCGATGCTGACTTATGGCAGTCGGTCCTACGGAAGCGGATCGTATTACTGGCGACAGCATTGGTTCGAACATCAAAACTTCCGGGACGAACGCGCCGAGGCATTCAGCTCGCTTCTTTGGGAAGGCGTTTACAACTACTCGTACGTCGCGCGGGCGACAACGCCGGGCGAGTTCATTGTCCCGCCCGCAAAAGCCGAAGAGATGTATCACCCCGAAACTTTCGGACGGACGGGAACGGATTTCGTGAAGGTTGAATAGGGCGGGTAGCAGGAAGGGCGGCGAAGGATGGAAAAAACTTCGCCTTCGTTCGCGGCGTAGAGGTGCGCGACGCGGTGATGATAACTTGGCCGAAGAGTCAGTGAAGCTCACAAGGGTCTTTCCAGCTCTTTGAAAGTTTCGTGATGGCAGACGGCCGCTCCTCGACCCTACTTCACTATCGAACATTTGATCCGGGAGACGGCGAAGTTATAGGTAAACATTTCGCCGCCTATTTTTAAGCTCATGACAAACGAGCTGTTCGCTTCGAATGCGTTCTGATCGCAGCCATTCGAAATTTCGTCATCGGGGCAAAACACCGAGGACAGCGATGATGATCCGATTCGTGTTTCCATTTCGTTTCTTCTTTGTGAAGATCGCGCTCGCATACTCGCAGCTTGGCAAACACGACGTCGCGATCAGCCGTGCTAAAAGAGGGGTCGAATTATCGGGAGGTTCGACGAAAGTCGAGGCGGGTTTGGGAATCGTGCAGGCGCGGGCGGGGAATAAAGGGGAGGCTGAAAAGATAATCGCTAAGCTTCTGCGTAACGCCGACACAAAGAATGTTTCACCGCAGGATATCGCTCTCATCTACTCGGCAATCGGTGACCGAGAAAAAGCTTTCGAGTGGTTGGAGAAGTCTTATGAAGAAAGGACACCCTGGCTGATCGAATTGAACATCGACCCGGTATTCGATGCAATACGTGACGATCCCAGATTCCATGACCTTGCAAAGCGTGTCGGCCTGGATAAGAGATAATCAGTGCGGCCGCGGCCGTATGCTAAGATTTCTGCCAATGAGACATATTTGCTCCGTATTGCTGCTGTTGGTGATAAACAATCTGGTCTTCGCACAATCTTCCGCAGAAAAGATCTACAACACAGAAAGAGCATTCGAGAAAATGGTTGCCGAAAAGGGAATCAAGGAAGGCTTCATCGAATTTCTTTCGCCGCTGGGAGTTCTCTTCAGGCCCGGGCCGGTCAACGGCCGCGAGTCGTGGCGGGAGAGGCAAGCGACGCCGGCGGCTCTGACGTGGAACCCGATCAAGATCGAAGTATCCTCAAACGGCGCACTTGGATACAGCATCGGCAACTCGATCTTCAAACCGAAAGGAAAAGACGATACGAATGAGATCTACGGTCACTACCTCTCCATCTGGACGCGACAGCCCAACGGAGAATACCGGGCTGCACTCGACACGGGTGTCGATCATGACAAGCCTGCCGTTGCTGAGCCGGGCTGGAAGCCGGGGCCTCAGCCGGCGGAAGAACTCAATGAGAAGAAAACATCCGCCGGCGATTCGTCAGTTGGATTTTTCCAGATGGCGGACAATCGGGGAGCAGCCAAAGCCTACAAAGCTTACGCCGCGGAAGACATGTATTTGTTTCGAGACGGTAAAGCACCGTTTGCGGGCCGCGGTGCGGCGATGAATTTTCTAAACGATCAGAAACTGCCCGTTACATTCGCGAAGCGCAAGTCCTTTGTCGACGCCGGAGACCTGGCCTACGTCCAAAGCGGTTACACGCTCACCGACAAGAGTGGGGTCGAAAAGGAAAAGGGAAATTTTGTTCAGGTGTGGAAATTGAGAAACGGCAAATGGCAGATCGCCGCCGACATTTTTATCCCCGTCCCGCCGGTCGGCAACTAATCTTCCAATAATCGAAAGGTGTAAGTCAGGATCCGTGTCGTCGGTTTCGTGCGGGATTGGAAAATTGAACGTTTCGCAGACCGAGTTGCTGCTTCGACGAGTAGCGGATGCCCGGAGATAGTCTCAACAATGTCGATCTCACCCTCAGTGTTGATGACAACCCGCAGCTTAACCGTCCGATTCTTAAATACCGTCTTTTTAATTTGCTCAGAGGTCAGGTCGGCGACGGATGAGATATCGACTTCAGGGTCGTCGAAACTCTCCATATCATTCGGTCCGTCCCACGATACGCGCGGTTGGTAGTTCACGACCGGAGGAGGCTTCGCCGGTTCGGTTGGGAATTTCCATGATGGAGGTGTTGGAACCGGGATCGCGGGAGGCGAGTAGGCGGCTCGTGGCGTTGTCGGCGGAGCTTTCGGTTTACCAATTAAGAAAATGCCGACTAGTAATGGAATCGCGATCACTGAAGCGCAAATGATAGCGACGAGCTTTGCCGTCGGGATCGTCGTTGGTTCTTCCTTATATAAATCGGGTATCTCCGCCAAGACGGTTGTAGGCTTCGAAATGCGATCGAGCATTATCCGTGCACCGCAGTAGTTGCAGTGTATGATCACCGAACTCTCGGAAACATCGTCGATCGTCGCGCCGCACTGAGTGCAAATAATTGCTTTCATCTTAAATGGCCGATCTCCCTCTTCGGATGACGGTGCCGGTTTAATGTCCTTGCTAAATTAATTACAAAACCGCAGAATTCCAAGTCGTGGCGAAGCACTTTATTAAAGTTTTAGAGCTGTTGAGACTCGAGGCGTCATCGATCGAGCGTGCAGCGGAACGGCTCGACGAGGCGAGTCTCGAGATTGCGATGGCCCTCATCGCCGAATGTGAAGGAAAAATCATTGTCACCGGAGTCGGCAAGTCGGGTGTGATCGCACAGAAGATCGCACAGACTATGACCAGCACCGGAACCGTCTCCATCTTCGTTCATCCATCTGACGCGCTCCACGGAGGCTTGGGTGTCATAACAAAAGGCGACGTCGCGATCCTCCTCAGTAATTCCGGCGAAACGGACGAGATCGTTTCGCTTCTGCCAACGCTCGCCAATCGCGGGATTCCGTTGATCGCAATCGTCGGTAACATAGATTCGACCATCGCCAGAAAAGCCAATGTAGCGCTTGATGCCTCGGTTGATAAGGAAGCATGCCCACTCAATCTTGCTCCGACCGCCTCGACAACAGTCGCCTTGGCGATCGGCGATGCAATCGCAATGGCGCTGATGGAAGTGCGTGGTCTGACGGTTGAGGATTTCGCGGCGAATCACCCGGCCGGCCGGCTTGGAAAACGTCTCACGATGAAGGTCAGCGACTTGATGCACGAAAGCCCGAATGTCTCGCCGGGGGCTGGCTGGCTGGAGGTCGTAAGGGCGATATCGAATTTCGCGTTAGGAGCCGTCAACGTCGTCAACGGCACGGGCACGCTGAAGGGCATTGTTACTGACGGCGATCTTCGTCGCACGATCGAGCGCACGAATGGACAAAGCCTCTCCGAATTGACTGCTGAGCAGATGATGACGTCCAGTCCGATTTCCGCATCACCCGGCATGCTTGCGTACGACGCGTTGCAGTTGATGGAGAATAGGCCTTCGCAAATCTCCGTTCTTCCGGTGGTCGATGGCGACGGCGCCTGCGTTGGTCTACTGCGTCTCCATGACATTGTTCGAAGCGGGTTATAACTTCTGCAAACAACAGGACCGGCGATTCCTACATCCGAAATCTGCATGCTGAGGAAATATGAAGTTTATTAATCTCCAGGTGTTGCTGCTTTCCATATTCTTGCTTTTTTCGAATGCGGCCGCGCAGAAGACCGACATCGCGATCAGCTTCAACGAGCAATTCTTCGATGCGCTTCTCGACGCGGTTTTTCAGTATGCCGCTCCGCCGGAGTTTCCCTTGTCCGAGGCCCGTCCTTCGCGACTGAAGAAGTCGTCGACCACCGCGTTCGCTGCTTCGGCTCCATGCACCGAATCGATCAAGCTGCTGCGCGAGAACAATGGCAAGCGCACGTCGGTCAAGTTTCGCGACGGGCGGATCGCTGCTCCTATCGCGTTTTCCGGAAACTATAATCCGCCCCTCATCGGGTGCGTACCGATTATGGGTGTGGCTGAGACGATCGTCGATCTCGAGTTCGACGAACGTGGACAGCGGCTTCTCGCTCGGGCAAGGGTGAGCGATGTTGCTTTGAACGGAACGGGCGGTATAGGGAGCAG
>JBDTMK010000229.1:0-5648 GCA_039934315.1 Pyrinomonadaceae bacterium
GACTTCACATATCCGAACGGCACTCAGGCGCTTTGGGATGTGAACATGACGATCCCCGCCGGAAAGACGGTTGCATTCGTCGGGCTTTCGGGAGCCGGCAAATCCACATTGCTAAACCTGCTTTGTAAATTTTACGCTCCGGGCGACGGCGAGATACTTTTGGACGGCCGCAGCCTTGAGGACTACGACACGCGCTTGCTTCGTCGGAGCGTCGGCCTCGTTCTGCAGAAAAATCACATCTTCCGCGGATCGATCGAGGAGAACATCAGATACGGATATATGCGGGCGACCTTCGACCAAGTTGTCGGTGCCGCGAAGAAAGCGTATCTCCACGATCAGATCGAGAAGCTGCCGCACGGCTACGCAAGCGAAGCGCAATCGCTCTCGGGCGGACAGCAGCAGCGGATCGCGATCGCTCGGTTGTTTCTAAAGGACCCGTCCGTGATCTTTCTCGATGAACCGACCGCGAGTCTCGACGCGATCGCGACTGAACAGATCAAGAACAGCCTCGACGCTATAAAAGAAGATCGCACGGTCGTGGTTATCTCGCACAGCATTTCTCAGATAATAGATTCGGACGTAATCTATGTGCTGAAAGAAGGCCGTGTCGTGGAGATCGGCACTCACGAAGAGCTCTACGGCAAGCACGGTACTTATTTCGAGATCTTCAACGCCTCGGCGCGAAGTCTGAATCTGGACAAGATCGCACAGACGCTCGAAGCATGAAAAGCGATATGGCCGATCTCAATTTGCGCATCCAAGACCGGCTGATCTCTCAGCTGAATTGATATAAGTTTGGTGTCCTATCCGACACACCTAACAGTGCCTCGACTCATCGGGGCTGCAAGTCCGTCCAACATGAAAACATTATTCTCAACCGCCTCTATGATCGTGATACTGGTGTTGATTATGTATTCAACCTCCATCGCTCAAACATCTCACGCCGATCTCGGAACGATAACGAAGGGAACCGTCGTCAACGGCTTTCGAGCCGAGTCGATCTATCTCGACGGAAGCGAAAAGCCGATCGGCGGCCGGTTCGTTCATGCGAGAACAGGGTTCGTCCTCGATCTGCTGCAGATCCAATCGGTACCGCAGGCGTACATCTATGCGAACACCTTTCTCGTGTCGGACATGGGCGAGCCGCATACGCAGGAACATCTGCTGATCGGCAAGGGGAACAAGGGCCGCAATATTAATGTCGCCGACAGCATGTCGTTAACCGAGATGAATGCATCGACCTTCCAGACCTACACGGACTATACGTTCAACACCGCCGGTGGCAACGATGCGTTCTTTGATAGGTTCGCGAACTATATGGACGTGCTGCTTCACCCGGACTATACAAAGGAAGAGGTCGCCCGCGAGGTTCGCAATTGGGGTGTTTCGGAGAAGGCTGACGGGACGTTGGGTATTGAAGAAAAGGGCTCGGTCTATAACGAGATGATGAGCTCGATGAACAATCCCGATTGGCGGGCATACGACAAACTGCTCCGCCTTCTATATGGCGATCGTCATCCGCTTTCGTTGAACGCGGGTGGAGCTCCCGACGGCATACGGATGATGACCGATTCGGACATCGCACGCTACCACGACGAAAACTATCACCTTGGCAATATGGGAGCGGTCGTGTCGGTGCCGAAAGATCTCGACCCCGCTACGGTGTTCGCGAAGTTTGATTCGATCTTCAAAGCGGTCGAGCCGGAGACGTCGACTCGCAAGTTCAAAAGTTTCGATGACCTGCCAAACCCGACTTCCGCGCCGGCGGGAACGGTGAAGATAATCGATTACCCCACTGAAAATGCGGAGCAGCCGTCATCGATCCTGATGGCGATGCCTGCAACAAATAAGTTAAACCTGACCGAACGTCTCATAATGCAGACGCTGTTGGCTGTCTTCGCGGGCGAGCCTAATACGAACCTGTACAAGAAGCTTATCGACAGCAAAACCCGAACGCTGGATACGGGAGCTAAAAAGGTCGGGTCATGGATGGATGACACGCCCGGCGATCCGGCGTTTATCAGTCTCAGCGACGTGCCGGCGCAAAACTTGACGCCAGAGATGTCGAAGAGGATACAGCAAGCGGTGCGCGAAGAATTCGAACGAATCGCCGAGTTCAAAGCAGGCTCTCCGGAGCTGAAGGAATTCAGCGACCGATTTCGTAGTGCACTCATCGACAGTCGGCGATCGCTTTCCAAATTTATCAGCACGCCTCCCGGATTCGGATTCCGCAGCGGCGGAAACGGCAATACATGGCTCTGGCATACCCGCTACTTGAACAGCGAAGGAGGCTTCAGAAAGTCTCTGACCCTCAAACCGCAGATCGCGAAGATCGAGCAGATGCTCGCGACTGGAAAAAATTTCTGGGCGGGTTATCTCCACGCGTGGAGTTACACGACCGCCGAGCCTTACGTGACGGTCGCACGTCCCGAGCCGAAGCTGATCGCGCAGGAAGAGCAGGAAAAGCAGGCGAGGGCGAATGCCGAGATCGAGAGTCTCAAGAAACGATTCAATACGACCGACGCTCAGGAAGCGATCCGGCGCTACAAAGCGGCGTACGACAGCACCACCGCGGAACTTGAAAAGCTGGAAAAGGGCGCCACCGCAAAGTTCATCGCGAACCCGCCGCTGACTCTCGACGACCAGATCGATTACAGCGAGGCCACGGTCGCGGGAGTTAAGGTCGGAACCGCGCGATTCGACAATATGACGGGAGCGACAAGCGGGATCGCGCTCAGGCTGGACGCGATCCCAGAGAGCGACCTCGTCTACGTTTCTGCGCTTCCGCAGCTGCTCCGTAACACGGGTGTCATCAAAGACGGAAAAGCGATCTCGTACGAGGAGATGTCCGAGATGATTCGTAAAGAGATTCTCAGGCTGGAGGTGACATTCGCGTCGTCGGGCGTCACCGACCGGTACGAGATAGTCGCACGCGGAGCGGGCAACGACGCAGCGGAATCAGAACGAGCGATCGAGTGGATGGGCATGATCCTAAAGAGCCCGAATTGGACAATGGCCAACTTGCCGCGCATGCGCGACGTGGTAGACCAGGAGTTCAGTGCATTGCATCGACGGATGCAGGACCCCGAAGAGACTTGGGTGAACAATCCATCCGGGGCATTCCTTTATCAGGACCGTCCGCTCTATCTGGCATCGAATTCCTTCCTGACCCAGGGACACAATTTCTTCCGCATGAGATGGATGCTGAAAGATCGCGGTGATGGAGCGAGCGGTGCCGCGATCGATAAATTCCTGACGTCTCTCGGCGGAGCACGCGCCGACCGAGCGCAGCTCTCGATTCTCTTGAAAGCGATCAGCGGCGAGGCCCGTGGCGCGAAGGAAGTGGGTGGCACACTCAAGCCGATTCTGGACGAATTTGCACGTATGCCGGCACCGGCAAAAGCAAACGCTGTTGACGCGGCTAAGGACCTGACGCTGCTTTTGCCCGACCTCCCTGATTCGTCGCTCGTCGCCGATTGGCATTATCTCTGCGAACAAATGCGGCGCGACATTACACAAGGCCCCGCGACCACGCTCGAAAAGCTGACCTCAGTACGATCACGATTGTTGAATGCAAACTCGTCCCGGATGTTCTACATCGGTTCGGCCGAGACTCGAAAAAAGGCCGATCGTGGATATACGGCTTTACTGACCGGATTCGATAAAACTCCAGTTTCCAACACGGCCTATTCGAAAACCCGAGCGATCGACGCGAGGATCAATTCCAGGACGGGCACCGCTGAGAAACCGATTTATGTCGGGCTGCTCGCACCGAATATGTCCGGCGGCGTCATCATCAATAGCGCACCTGTTGCCGGATACGGTAACACCGACCGTGAGAAGCTTATCGATTATCTGACGGCAAAACTCTACGGGGGTTATGGTCCGCACTCCGCCTTCTCGAGAACGATCGCTGCCGGACTCGCGTACAGCAACGGCTTAAGCATGCCCGCGGATAACGGCCGCATGCGATATTACGCCGAACGGACACCGCTGATACCGCAGACCCTCGGCTTCGTCGTTACCGAAGTGAAGCGGCCGATGGATACGGAGTTGGCCGATTACGTTACGTCGCTTTCGTTCAGCTCCCGAGCGTCTGCTCCGTACGAGACGCGAGGCGAAGCGATGGCGGCCGACATGGCCGACGGCCGAACCCCGAATGTCGTCCGGGCTTTTCGACAGGCGATCCTCGAAGCTCGCAAAATGCCGAATTTGTCGAAACAGCTTTACGCCAGAAAGGACCGGATCTATGAAAGGGTATTGCCCGGCTACGGAGCAAAAGGGCGCGACATCGCCGGCGGAAGCTTTTTCTCGATCGGTGCGGAAAAACAGCTGTCGGCGTATGAGGAATATCTAAAGAAAGCTGAAGGCGCAGACACGAAGTTTTATCGTTTGTATCCGAGGGATTTCTGGATGATCGCGAGGTAGTCGATCGAACAACACGAGGAAGTATAACTATGGACCGACGAAAATTCATGCAGCTGCCCTTGTCCGGCATACCACTGATCCTGCTCCAGAAGATCCATGGACAGAAGTTCGAGCCGGCGTCATCGTTGAAGGTGAAGACGCCGGCGGTCGTCTCCACCTGGGACGCCGGGATCACGGCCAACAACGGTGCGTGGCCGATCCTGCAAAAAGGCGGTCGCGCGCTTGATGCTGTGGAGGCAGCCGGACGCGCATCCGAGGACGAGCCGAGCTGTTGCGTCGGTCTCGCGGCGTTGCCCGATCGTGACGGTCGCGTAACACTCGATTCATGCATCATGGACGGGAACGGAGACTGTGGCGCGGTCTCGTTTCTCGAGCGGATCAAGCATCCGGTTTCGGTCGCCCGAAAGGTCATGGAGACGACTCCGCACGTTCTACTTTCCGGAGAAGGTGCGCAAAAATTCGCGGTTGCAAACGGATTTCCACTTGAGGACGGCAAACTATCGCCGGACTCAGAGAAGGAATGGAAGAACTGGCTAAAGAAATCGGAGTACAAACCCTGGGCGGACCCCGCGTTTCGTCCACCGGGTGCCGTCTCGCAATTCGCTCCGCCTTTTTTTGAGAACGGGGCACCTAATCACGACACGGTGGGAACGGTCGCGCTCGATGCGAACGGCAAATTATCTGGAATGGTCACGACGAGCGGTCTCGCTTTCAAAATGCGCGGACGTGTCGGTGATTCTCCGATCATCGGTGCCGGACTATTTGTCGACAACGAAGTCGGCGCCGCGACGAGCTCCGGCGTTGGCGAAGAAGTTATCCGTATTTGCGGAACGCACACCGTCATCGAACAGATGCGTTTCGGACGGACACCGGAAGAGGCTTGCCGCGAGGCAGTTACCAGGATCGTAAAACGTGATCCGGTAAAGGCGAAAGAGATCCAAGTCGGCTTTCTAGCTATGTCGAAAAAGGGCGAGGTAGGTGCCTTCGCGATCGCGAAAGGATTCACATTTGCTGTCACTAATTCCGAGTTTCCGAAAGGAAAGGTATTCGAGTCGAAGAGCTGGTTTTAGAACTTGCCGCCCTTCTGGACTTGCGATGTTGCGAAGCGAAGACGGTTGGACTTCTTACCGGATCCGTTCCCCCGAATTTACATGAAAGTGCAGATGCTTTGAGTCTTGATACTCGCCTAGGTTCGTCATGACCCGCGCCGCACCTTTTTC
>JBDTMK010000230.1:0-5629 GCA_039934315.1 Pyrinomonadaceae bacterium
CCGTATTTCCGATAACCCTGCCGCCGCTTCGTGAACGAGCTGAAGACATTCAAACTCTCGTGTTTCATTTTCTCGAGCGATATAAAGAGAAGATCGGCCGCTTTGTTTCGGGGATCTCCAAGGACGCGTTGCGGGCGCTGGTGAACTATGAGTGGAGCGGTAACGTACGCGAGCTCGAGAACGCGATCGAGCGCGCAGTGATCATCGCATCCGGCCGGCAGATCGAGCTCGACGATCTTCCCGAAGCGATCAGCAAACGTGCATTCGCCGCGGTCGCTCAGGCTCGCCACGAACGTGCCCGTGCCGCGGGAGACGGACTCTCGATCGGCATCGAGATAGAGCTTCCGGCATCGATGGACGAGATCGAACAAAAGGTAATAACGGCGACTCTCGACTACACCGAAGGCGACAAATCGCGTGCGGCCCGGCTACTCAACATCGGTCGCAAAACCCTCTATCGAAAGCTGGAGCAATATGACGGCGAGAAATAGCCGTTTGCGGTAAATCAGCGAAATCCTGTATTTTTAACCTTATAAATTATGAGCTTTTCAACGATTGAAGTTCAGCCCCTGGCCGTTGATGTCTCGTGCAGCAGCGATAAGCTACACGTTGTCCTCGCGGATGGCCGTGAGATCTCGGTCCCACTCGAATGGTTTCCGCGGCTGCTTGAGGCGACGCCGAAAGAGCGGAATGACTGGCAGCTTCTCGGTGGCGGGCTCGGCATCCACTGGGAATCGCTTGATGAAGACGTGACAGTCGAGAGCTTGTTACGTCTGCGATAACGAAAAGATAGTGAGAGAGTGAGAAGGTGAGGAGGTGAGGGATTGCTCACTTTCTCACCTTCTCATTTTCTACCCTTCTTATATGGACAGCATCGTCGGCACCGCAGGACACATCGATCACGGCAAGACCGCGCTCGTAAAAGCGCTGACCGGAGTTGACGCCGACCGGCTGCCCGAAGAAAAACAGCGCGGGATCACAATCGACCTTGGCTTTGCCGAGATGCAAAGTGACGATGTGCGCATCGGCTTCGTCGATGTGCCGGGGCACGAACGATTCGTGAAGAATATGCTTGCCGGTGCAAGCGGGATAGATGTCGTCCTGCTCGTCGTCGCTGCGGACGAAGGAGTCATGCCCCAAACGCGCGAGCATTTCGATATTTGCCGTCTGCTGCATATTAAGAACGGTGTGATCGCGCTCACCAAGACGGACCTGGCAGACGATGAGACGCTGGAACTCGCAAAACTTGATGTTGCGGAGCTCGTCCAAGGTTCGTTTCTCGAAAAAGCGCCGGTGTTCAGCGTGAGCTCTAAAACAGCAGCGGGAATAGATGAACTCAGATCAGGGCTGCTGAAAGCTTCGAAAGATATGCATCGCGGAAACGCGATGCATGAGCCCCGTCTTTCTATCGACCGGAGCTTTTCCGTCAAAGGTTTCGGGGCCGTCGTGACCGGCACGCTTGCATCCGGAAAGATCGACGATGGTGACGAGCTTGAGCTGCTCCCCCCCGGACGGAAAGTAAGGGTCCGCGGGATCCAAACATACGGCGATTCCGTCAAATCCTCCCGCGCAGGACAGCGAACAGCAGTCAACCTGGGCGGGCTCAGCCACGATGAAATCGAGCGCGGAATGGTTCTCGCGAAGCCTGGCTCGCTCGCCGTGACCCAGATCTTCGATGCGGAAATCGAAGTGCTGGAAGATGCGCCCCGAGCCCTGCGACCACGCCAGCGGGTGCGTATACATCTCGGAACCGCCGAAGTTCTCGCGCGCGTCTCGATCCTGAATCATGCAGAAACTATCGAACCGGGTGCGCGAGGTTTCGCACAATTTCGTCTCGAGGTACCGGTAGCTTCCGCTCACGGCGATCGCTTTATCATTCGAAGTTATTCTCCACAGCGAACTGTGGCCGGCGGCCGCGTGCTGGATCCGCTGGCCCATAAGCATCGGCGGGTCGATTTCGAAAATACTGTTGCGATGCTGACGGAACTTGCAGACGCCTCGGAGGGAAAGGGAAATGCGGCGGAAATATTTGTCCGGATGTCCGGTGAAAAAGGTTTGAGAATCGACGATCTTCGGTCCCGCACAGCATTTCGCGCTGACATTCTCAAGGATCTGATCGATACGGCCGCCGCTCAGGGGCTGCTGGTTGACGCAGGCGGCGTTTTGATTACAAAAGAGGTATTCGAGCGGTTTAAGAAAGCGATATTGAAAGTCGTCGAGACATACCATCAAACCGACAAGCTTGCCCGCGGGTTGGCGAAGGAGATCGTCCGCGAGCAAATCTTCAAACGCGCGGAACCCGAAGTGTTTCGGGCCGCGACGAACTCGCTCGAGCGTGCCGGAAAGATCATTGTCGACCAGGATGTGATCAAAGTCCCCTCGCACGCGACTAAGCTCACCCCGGCTGAAAAGTCGGTGTATGACGGGTTGAACGATATCTACTCACGTGCCGGGCTCGAAGTCCCGAAACTCGAGGACGCTCTTAGTCGGGTCGCGATCGAGAATGGGCTTGATCAAAGATCTGCGCGAATGATCTTCCAGCTTTTCGTAGACCGCGGCGAGCTTGTCGCCGTAACGAGCGAATATTATTTTTCGAGAACGGCCCTCGACCGGCTGACCGGGAGTATGCGTGATCTAGCGAGGTCGTCGGGCGATCCGACAATAGACGTGGCGAAGTTCAAGGAGGTCGCCGGAGTTTCGCGCAAGTACGCGATCCCTCTTCTCGAATATTTCGATCGCGCCCGCGTGACTCGCCGGGTCGGCGATAAGCGACAGATCTTGTAATAACAAAGCCCTCGCCGCGGAGTGGCGCGGAACCAAGCTCGAGCTTAGAGCGCCTTTCGTGTTGTTGCGTGGTTTCAGGTTCTGAAAACTTGAAGCCCGAAACAACACGAAACATACGAAAGCCTGACCGGTTCAAGGAGATTGTCAAAACACACCAAAGCTCGACGGATGCAACGTATCATTCATCTACCAAACCTCTGTGTCTTTTTGCTCAACTCACGCCTTTGCGGGAAAATCTTTTTATGATCATCGGCATCGTAGCGATCGCAAAAAACTTCGCCATCGGCAAAGACGGCAAACTGCCGTGGCACTATTCCGCCGATCTTAAATTCTTCAAGCAAACGACGACGGGGCATGCCATCGTGATGGGATGGAACACCTGGAAATCGATCGGCAAGCCGCTGCCGGATCGGTTGAATATCGTCCTCACCCGAAGCGGCGAGATCGAGGATCATGCCGACGTTCGTGTGATGCGGAGCAAGGGCGAAGTGCTTGAGCTCGGCGCATCTCTCGAAACGGATGTTTTTATTATCGGCGGCTCTCAGACATTCGAGGCCTTCGCCGACGAGATAGAAAAATGGTACGTGACCGAAGTGCCGATCACCGTCGACGACGCCGACACGTTTATGCCGCGCGAATTTCTGAACGATTTTATCCTGACAGACACGGTCGAGCTCGACTACGACCTTCAGGTGAAAGTCTTTCAACGCCGGTGAAGTTGGTGTAGAATCGCAGGCAAATTCATCGAGGAGAAACCATATGATGGGCGGAAGATCTTGGGACGAATGGATCGAAGAATACTCGGACGGGCATCAGCATCCGATGAACCGGCTGACGCACAGCATCGGAATCCCGATGATCGCCGTGTCGATTCTGCTGATAATACCGTCGTTCTTCGTTCCTTGGCTGTGGATCGCCGCTCTCTCGCTTTTTATCATCGGCTGGATCCTGCAGTTCGTCGGACACTATTTCGAAGGCAAGCCTCCCGAGTTTTTAAAAGATTACAGATTCCTTTTCGTCGGATTGCGGTGGTGGTTCAAAAAGATCGTCGGCTTGAAGTAAGTCCGACTGCGTAAAGACGGCCGATCGACGAATCGATTTCATTCGATCGTCGCTACGCGACGAGGTACTATCTCGATACCTCCGTGGCGTGAAGGCCACGGCTAAACTCTTATCACCGCTACGCGGCTTATGACCGAACCCTTTTCAGAACAGGTTCGACCTTCTCAATACTTTTGACTCAGCAACTAATACTCGGACTAGATATCGGCACATCCAGCGTGCGCGCCGGACTCTATGACGCACGCGGCAATTTGCTGCCATCGACTTTCGTGAGAAACGAGCGCACGCTGACTGCGACCGATGACGGCGGTGCGGAGATCGATGCCGAGATCGCGTTCAACCAAGTCGTAACGGCGATTGACGATGTTCTCAAACCTAGTCACGCAATCAAAGGTGAGATCACGCATGTTGCAACCTCATGCTTCTGGCACAGCCTGGTCGGCGTCGATGCGAAGGGAAAACCGACGACGAAGGTTCTCGCCTGGGCCGATACGAGAAGCCGCGATCAAGTCGGCATTTTGCGCAAGCGCTTCGATGAAACCGAGACTCACAATCGGACCGGTGCGCGATTTCATTCCAGCTTTTGGCCATCGAAACTTCGCTGGCTCGCAAAGGATTCGGCGAAGCGATTCGCTCGCACGGCGAACTGGCTCTCGCTGAGCGACTACATCGCACTCAAACTTTCCAACGAAGCGGTGACAAGCGTTTCGATGGCGTCCGGCACCGGCATCTTCGACGCACGCAAATGTGATTGGGATCCGGAGCTTACGAAATTCCTCAAGGTAAAATCGTCGCAGCTTCCGCGAATCGCTGGTGATGACGAAACTTTTCGCGTATCAAAAAAATTCGCTGTTCGATGGCCGCGGCTCCGAGACGCGGAATGGTTCCCCGCGATCGCCGACGGAGCAGCCAATAACATTGGTGCGGGATGCGTCGCGAGATCGAAAGCCGCGTTGATGATCGGCACGTCGGGTGCGATGCGCGTGGCGTATCGCGGCGAACCGCCCGCAAAGATCCCCTCAGGGCTCTGGTGCTATCGCATCGATCGCAAGCGAGTGATCATGGGCGGAGCGCTCTCGGATGGCGGCGGGCTTTATTACTGGCTCAAACAAAATCTTAGACTCGGCAAAGATAACGACGTCGAGCGCGAGATCGCGAAACGCGGTCCGGACTCCCACGGATTGACGGTCATGCCATTCTTCGCCGGCGAACGCAGCACCGGCTATCACGAAAATGCGGTTGGATCGATCGTCGGACTGCGATCGTCGACCGACGCGATAGACATCGTCCAGGCCGGACTCGAATCGATCGCCTACCGTTTCGCCGATATCTTCGACCAACTAAATGGAGTTAGCCGGATCAGAGACATCATTGCGTCCGGAGGCGCATTGCGTGAATCACCCGTCTGGACGCAGATGATCGCCGATATCCTCGGCCGCGACATGACGCTTCCAGATACCCGGGAAGCATCAATGCGCGGAGTGGTTCTGCTCGCACTCGAAACTACTGGCAGAATAAATAAAATCGAAGACGCTCCGACGCCCTCCGGAAAGCAGTTCTCAGCCGATAAATCGCGGAAAGCTGTCTATGCAGCGGCTCGAAAACGACATAGCGGAATCTACGAATTACTAGTTAAATAAATGCACGTCATCTCCCGCAGACGTCTTAACGAGTTTATCGACTTGCACCCCGACAGCGCCCGATCGCTTTCCAGCTGGTATCGGACGATGAAGCAGCGAGACTTTGCGAACTTCGTGGAACTTAGAACGCATTTTCCTTCGGC
>JBDTMK010000231.1:0-5606 GCA_039934315.1 Pyrinomonadaceae bacterium
GATCTGGCCGCCGCCGTCAAACGCGCTATTGCCGATAATGCGCGAGCAGTAATTTTGACCGGCTCCGGCCGCGCGTTTTGTTCGGGTGGTGACTTGCGCGAGATGCGTGCAATGGGAGAGTCGCAGGGAAGCATCGAAGCCTTTCTCGACGCTCCGTTGAAAGCCTTGCACGATGTGATATTACTTATTCGCGAAACTCCGATACCTTTTGTCGCTGCAGTGAATGGAGTATGTGCTGGCGCTGGAACAAACTTCGCCCTCGCCTGCGATCTGGTTCTAGCAGCCGACGACGCAAGTTTCAACGAGGCGTTTGTGCGAATCGGATTGTCTCCCGACTGCGGTGGGACTTTCTTTCTTCCGCGGGCGATAGGTGAAAAACTTGCTGCCGAAGCGTTCATGACCGGTTTGACCATCTCATCCCAGCGAGCGGCCGAGATCGGAATGATCAATCGAGTTGTTCCGGCATCAGACCTGATGACTGCAGCAAATAAACTTGCTGCGAGCCTTGCGGCGGGACCGACGGGATCATACGGGCGGATAAAGCGAATGCTCAACGCAACTTTTTCAAATGACCTCACAGCCCAACTCAAACTCGAGGCGGATTGTCAGGTCGAATCCGGCCAGTCGCCGGACTTTCAGGAGGGCGTTACAGCTTTCTTTGAAAAGCGGCCGCCGAAATTTTCGGGGAAATGACCTGTTCGAAAAATGAAGAAAGCGATGTGTCCGGATGGAGCATCGCTTTTTTTGTGTTGAAACGCTCTTAGAATCTTGCGATGATCGTGACCTTCGCAGCCCGCGGCGAGCCGGGTGAGATGTTCGTGTTGTTGTCGGCGTTTTGGTAGTAACGCGTATCGATGACGTTCTCGATATTTGCCTGGAGCCGCCAGTGCTCGTTGAAGTTGTAGAAAACCGCCGCATCGATTCGCGTGTAAGCGGGAAGGACGACCGTGTTATCGACGCTCGCAAATATATCCGACCTTCGTATCAAGCCGACACCGGCACTCAGCCGTTTTAAAACCTGATACTGATTCCACAACGTAAAGCTATGGCGCGGAACCTGCGCCACCTGCTTTCCGGCGATCGCGGCTGTCGTCGCGCTCGAAATGAACGCATCCTGAAACGCATACCCGCCCGTCACCGTCCACCCTCGGAGTGGATTTCCATTCATGTTGAATTCAAATCCATTTGTCCGCTGACTTCCGGTCTGAATAATTCTGTTGGGGTCGGTCGGATGATTAGCACGTGTGTTCGTCCGGTCGAGCCGGTAGATCGCCGACGTGAGCGACAGATCGTTTCTGATGTCCCACTTAACTCCGGCCTCATAGTTCGTAAACTTTTCCGGTTTCACTTGCTGCGTAACCGACGTCAACTGGCTGAACTGATCGCCGGAGCCTGGTAGATATGAAACGCTGTAATTCGCATAGAGAGAAACCTGGGAGAACGGTTTGAAGACAACGCCAAATCGCGGCGAGATCAATCGATCGATACGGCTGAGATCCGAGTTGTTTCGATTGTTATGAAATTTCAGATCGAAATAATCGAATCTGGCTCCGACGACGAGCTGAACGAACCGCGAGAGCTCAATCTGGTCCTGAACGTAGGCGGCCGCGAGATTTAAATGGACCCGATTGTCTGCGTCGGTCGCGTTTTGGCGAAATGTGATCGGCGACGAAGTGGTCGGATTGTCGTAAGGAACCGAGATAGTGTTCGATATGTTGTTGAAGAATCCAGTATTCCGAAAGTTGTTCGAATGCTGGCTGCCCAACTCGAGTCCTCCGAGCAGAGTGTGTTTGATCCCCCCCGTCGCGACGTTGTAGATGAAGTCCGTTTGATTGAAAAGATTTCGTCGAAGTGTCTGGTTGTTGTAGGCCGAAAGCGAAACGAGGCTGGTAAGGGGATTGAGCGCACCCGGAACGTAGTTTTGATAAAAGCGATCGTAATCTCCGTACATTGTTCGATTCCGGACGATCAACGACCCGAATACGCGATCGATGCCGGCGGTGAAGAGATTCGCACCTAGCCGGACTTTACTATTTTCAGGATCGCCGTAAAACGTAGAGATCGGAACATCGGCCGGTCGATTGTTGAGCGAGGTGATGCCGCGATCTGCAGTTCGTCGGTCGCGGAAAAGATCGAACGACAGCGTCGCATGTGTGTTTGTATCGAGATTGATCGTCGCCGTAGGACTAAAGCCGAATCTTCGAAGGTCTACAAAATCGCGGAAGCTGTTCGACATTTCTCCGACGCCGTTGAAGCGCACCGCGACTTTTTTATTCACTGGAGTATTGATATCGAAGGTGCCGCGTCGATTTCCGAACGAGCCGCCTTGGGCCGTAAATTCATATAACGGTGAAGGTCCCGCTTCTTTGGAAACACGGTTAACAACGCCGCCTCCCCCGCCGCGTCCGAACACAAGAGCGTTCGGGCCTCGAAGGATCTCAACACTCTCGAGGTTGTAGAGGTCCCGATAATATTGCACGTCGTCACGAACTCCATTGAGAAAGAAATCGGCGCTTGAGTTTTGTCCGCGGATTATCAATTGATCGCGATTGTTCTCGCCTTGCGGGCTCGAGATGCCGGCCTGGTAACGAACCACGTCGCCAATACTCGAAAACGACTGATCGGCGATCTGCTGCTTGCCGATGACAGCGATCGTTTGCGGAAGATCGCGCAGTGCGGTCGGAGTTTTCGTTCCGGAGAACACCATCGCTGTTTGCAGGCTGCCGGTATCCGAAACCGTGACGGTCGCTATCGCCGGAGCGACTTCAAGGCTAAGCTCGACTCCATTGCTTTCGTTTGGCGACACGTTGATAGTTCGCGAAAGGGAATTGAAACCCTCGGCCTGAACTTCTAAAACATATTCGCCAGGCGGAAGAGAAAAGGAGAATTCGCCATTCGCGTCCGACGACGCCGCGATCGAAGATCTCGTCATCAAATTTCTTGCTTTGATAGTCGCTTCGGCCACAGCGCCGCGGTTTTGATCTACGACGCGACCGCGAACGGGCTGCCCAGTCGACGGTGATTGTCCAAGAGTAGTCAGCGTGAAAGAGACCGCCAATAAAATTGCGCCCGATAGTCGCGCCGCGAAAAACATAGAAAAGCTTCTCCTAATCAATGAAAATGAAAGTCGTTTTCAATAAGATTTCAAATCTTATACGCTGCGCTGAGTGTTGTCAATTATCTATTCGCTGGAAATTTGACCGTCTGAAGCGGTCGCGCCGTGCGCGATGCTGCGTTTTGTTTTACCCTCTAAAGTTTCCGTATAGTCGTAACCAGAATGAATTCAATCACCTATATCGAGCTCATAAAAGGCAATCGAAACTTCCGCAATCTGCTTGCGGGGCAGGTGATTTCCGAGCTCGGAAACTGGTTCAATTTTATTGCCGGTCTCGGATTGGTGCGGCTTGTGAGCGAAGCCTCGCCGGTAGCCGCCGGAATATTTTTCGTTTGTCGATTGGTTCCTTTTTCGATCGTGTCGCCGATCGCCGGAACTTTTGTCGACCGCTTTTCCCGCCGGAAGGTGATGATCGCAACCGATCTCGCGAGGGTCGGCGTCGCGATGATGTTTTTGCTTGTCACGAATGCGGACGATCTCTGGATTGCCTATGTCGCGACGGTCCTGCTATCTTCCTTCGGTGCGTTTTTTGACGGAGCGAAGAACGCTGCGACGCCGAATCTCACCGGAAAGGAAGGGCTGCTTGCGGGAACTGCGCTGATGTTCTCTTCGCGCTTTTTGTTAATGGCGATCGGATCGGCGCTGGGTGGATGGGCCGCAGCGATTTTTGGATACAAGATCGCTTTTCTGATCAATGCGGCATCGTTCCTTGTGTCCGCTTTCAGCGTCTGGCTTATACCCGAAGAAGCGACACGCGACGCTGAAACCGGAGAGCGAATGGCAGGCAGAACCGAGAAGCCGACATTCGCAACCGAGCTTAAAGAAGGATTCAAATACACACTCGTGAATCATTTTGCCCTAACGATCCTGATTATGAATGTGATCTGGGCAACCGGCGGAGGAGCGATCAACGTTATCTTCGAGCGGATGGGCGGCGTGCATTTCCCGGCCGTCGAAAAGTGGAATCCTGACGTCGGCGTCGCGATGCTCTGGACGGCGGCGGGATTTGGCCTCACCGTCGGAATGCTGATCGCACATAGAACATCCGCGTGGCTCGATCGCAACAAAGGCCACAGCATGTTTATCGGCACGACGCTTATCGTGCACGGTCTGCTGTTCTCCTTCGCGGGTGTGATGCCAACGCTTTTGCTTTTTGCGATCTTTACCTTCGTGTCGAGAGCGATAGTTGGGGTCGAATACGCGATACAGGAAACGCTGTTTCAGCGCAGTTTGCCGGACTATATTCGCGGCCGGATCTCGACTCTCGATCGCGGCGCTGAGCTCACGATGTTCGGCATCTCTAGCTATGTGGCAAGCGAGGCAATGTTCTACATCACACCTCAGACCTTGACGATAATATCCGGCATTCTATCCGCCAGCTCGGGTGTGTTATGGTTTGCTCGCCAGCGGGGCCGGGATTTTGCTATGACAACCCGCGTACCGCCGCCCCTCGGGGAGGCCGAGTAGCCCGGTTCGGAAATTTACTCGAATGCGACCCAGCATTTTAAATATAAGAAAGGCAAAAGCGGCGCTTATTTCCGTCGGCGCGATCATTTTGGTTAGCGGACTACTGCTCCCGTTCCGGCCGTACGTAAACTCAACCGAGGTCGCTCTCGCTCTCGTGCTGCTGGTTCTTTTATCCTCGACGCTGTTTGGCAGCCGGGCCGGGCTTACGGCTGCGCTGGCCGGAATTCTCAGCTTCAATTTTTTCTTCCTTCCGCCCTTTTATACCCTGAACATTTCGGGGCCGGACAATTGGGTAGCGTTTGGCTCATTCCTTATCACAGCTCTTGTCGCGGGCCAGCTTTCAGGATACGCAAGACGCCGGGCTGAAGAGTCGGAGCAACGACAGAACGAGATTGAACGACTGTACGACGAGCTGAAAGCGGCGTTCAAGACGGCTACCGAGGCTGAAGCTTTAAAACAAAGCGAGAAGCTGAAGTCGGCGCTGCTCGACGCCGTGACACATGATCTAAGAACTCCACTGACGTCCATCAAAGCTGCAGTGACAACCCTACTCGAAAGCGAGGGCGGGCAAAGGACGATCGAACTCGACGGCGAAGGCCGCGCGGAATTTCTGCAGATCGTGAACGAAGAAACCGACCGGCTTAACCGGTTCATCGAAGGAATGGTCGAACTGGCGCGCCTTGAATCGGGACCGGCAAATCGCTCCACTCACCTGATGACGATGGAAGAGGTGATCCCCATCGCCCTCGAGCGCGCACGGTCGCTGCCCGGCGGTCACGTCATCATGGTGGATAAACCAGAAGAGCTTCCCCTCGTGCAGGCAGACGCTCGCGCAATCGCGGAGGTGATATATAATCTGCTGGAAAATGCCGCAAAGTACTCGCCCCCAGGCTCCGCGATCACTATATCGGCCAGGACAGAAGAGGGAACTGTGATCCTTTCGGTGAATGACGAAGGGTCCGGAATTCCAATCGACATGCGGGAGAAAGTCTTCGAAAAATTCGTTAGACTCGGAGACGTCAAG
>JBDTMK010000232.1:0-5601 GCA_039934315.1 Pyrinomonadaceae bacterium
AATCATTCCACAAACCTGTCGTGCCAAAGTTGCAAAATATTAGCCGGCGGAAAATATTGTCTCGTCGACCTTTTGCCCGAACGTTATCGTTCCGACCTCGGTCTCCTCGACAAGCTTGTCGCCCGCCCAAAGGGCAGTGCGGAAAGGTACGAGCGTTCCTTGAGCGTAGTTGTAATCGTAGAACCTGCGGCGATACTTCACGCCGTTCTGATCATAATCGAGCATCATCACCCGGTAAGTCTTTGCCGAAATATAAAAACGAGTCAGACGCGATTGTTTGTCGGTTACGTCGAGCAGATAATATTCGACACCAAAGACCTTTTCCTTGCTGGCCGATTCGATCTTCGATTCGTTCTCTTTGTAACGCAGAAGAGCTTCGAGGCCATGGACGATCTGATTCTCGAAAGCTCGTGACGCGTCCTCGCGTGGTGTGAAAACCGAACTGTCGACAATTCCAAAGATGTGTTCCTCGTTGAAGATCAGGGAATAGGTCGCATTCGAAAACTCCTGATCAAGACGAATTTTCTCCTTGTCCAAAGTTTCCGCACGCTGGGTCCACCGGTGGTAGGTCGCCTGCTCGGTCCGCCCTTCCGCGGCTGCGTAGCTAATCTTCCCGCGTTCGATCGCGGTCTTGCGGATCTGATTGAGAACGCTGCGACCGCCGCCAGCACCGTAAATAAAGATCGTCGATTCAGCGATCTGTTCGGCGGTCATATTCTTGGCGTCTTTGGGTGAGACAAGGGCAGTAGCCGGCTTTTTTTCCTCCTTCTTTTCAGAAGCGGACGCGGCCTTTTTTTCTTCCTTGGAGTCCGCCGCCTTTTGTCCATACGAGGCGACGACAAGGAACAAGACAAGCAAACTTACCGTTGAGGCTTTGAAACGCGAAATCACTGATTAATTTTCTCCTATGACGGCGTGAGTAGGATTATGAATCACGGATTGTAACACAATTGCTAAGTGCCGCCTAAGTCCGTGTTAATTGATGATATGCCCGAAAATAAGGATGCACGCCAAAGTATTATTGGTTATTCCAGATCCCAAAAACTATAATCGGCCTATGCCAAATAGTACGATCGAGGGGCTGATCATGGCGGCGAATTCGTCGCCTGAAGGAGATAGCTCACTAAACCTCGCAAAGAGGGTTTTCCTCGAACAAGCCCAGTGCGACGACTTCTTCGAAAATAGACGGTCGAATCTTTTGGATATAAACGAGTGGAACAAGAGCTCGAGCGCCAGCATGTACGCACTCATCGACGAGTCAGGCAGACAATCAGATAATGAGTCTATCTCGGTCGGAATTTTCATCCGTATTAGCCTTTACGGGTCCGGTAAATACGACTGGGTACGCGTCACATCTATCGAGGATGGACCGGACGAACTTGTCGTGATTGTGAAGCCCAGCTACGATCCAACTCATGATCCGAGAGATACGGTTTCGATCTCGCACTTTTTTGGACCCGAGGCAACGAACAGCTTCTGCCTGCAGCGTGACGGAAAAACGGTGGCGTTCTATGTGATCGGGTTGGATGAGCACCAGAACACGAAGTTCACTGACGGTCTGATCGAATCGGCACGAAACGCCGCGGTCGCCAATATCGGTTACTACTCGGGTCTACAAAAATCGGTTTGGAAAGAGTTTTGCTCGAACTTCCTGTCGATGGACGAGGAAAAAGGCTCCTGATGTTTCATGTCGCGCTTTTCGAGCCAGAGATCCCGCCGAATACGGGAAACATCGCCCGGCTCTGTGCCGCCACATTTGCGGAGCTACATATTGTCGGCGTGACCGGTTTTCGAATGGATGATCGCACGCTCAAACGCGCGGGTCTCGATTACTGGAGCGAAGTTAAACTTAACCGGCACGTCAGCATTCAAGATCTGTACACGTCGCTTCCCGACTCGAGATTCGTTTACTTCACGACAAAAGTCCGGACCCCGTACACGACTTGGAAGTTTCAAGCTGGAGACTGCTTCGTCTTTGGTCCCGAAACACGTGGGCTTCCAAATGAGATCCTCGAAGGCCATCCGGATCGCTGCCTTACGATACCCATGCCAAACGAGAAAGTACGAAGTCTGAATCTTTCGACGAGTGTTGGGATAGTGTTGTACGAAGCGATTAGGCAGACAACGACCGGCGGCTTCTAAACGCCCTTTTACAATCAGTTAGGCCAATTTCACGGACATCTAAATGGGCTGGTTTTCCGTCCAACAACCGTCACTATTTCAGTGACGAATTTTTATTGGGAGGAACCCAAAACGATGAAATTAATAAGAAGTTTTATAGTTTTCACACTGGCAGTCGTTGCCTTTTCTACAGTCTCTGCTAACGCACAGAATTTTGCATCAGCGAACTCGCCGCGGGCAATTGAAGATCAGGTTCGCAAGAAGATCCTAAAGCTTCCCCGTTATGAGATTTTTGACGCGATCGGGTATCAGGTGAGTGGCGACACCGTTACTCTAAACGGCAAGGTCCGGAATGCCGTTAACAAGAAAGATGCTGAACGTTCGGTAGCGAAGATCGCCGGAGTGAACCGTGTGGTTAACAACATCGAGATACTTCCACTTGGCGGCTTTGACGATTCCATTCGAGTTCGCCTCTACGAGACACTTGCCCGAAGTGGCGGGTTGTCGCGGTATCTCTGGCCGAATAGTCCGTCGGTCCGGCTGATCGTGGGCGGCGGGCATGTTTCGCTGGAGGGATTCGTTTCAAATCGCGGTGACTACAACACGATGAACATTCTCGCCCATGGCGTGTCTGGGGTATTCAGCGTCACCAACAATTTGGTTATCGACAAAGAACGAGTGCGATAAACGTAAGAGCGAAATCGGTAGTCTAATCGGCTGGACCGTGATGTCCGGCCTTTTTTGTTCGCATTTGGAATGTCTGCCTCTGCTCGGCCCCCTCTTTTGCCAAGGGACGACCTCAAGCCCGATAAGGGCTTCGCCCTCCCCGACCCTATCCGCCGGCTGATCGGTTTTGGCGTCTATATCTCCAACGACGATGCCCTTCTATTCAACGACGAGGACATCAAAAACGCCGGAGCATGATTGTCAGGCGTCCCTTGTTGTTTGCCTTTTGATCGTCAATGCTTCATCATTTTCGATTCTCCGGATACCAGAATGATAGAGACTAACAACATAAGAAACATAGCGATCATCGCGCACGTCGACCACGGTAAGACTACCTTGGTGGACGCGATGCTCCAGCAATCGGGTACATACAGGGATAACGAAGCGGTAGTCGAGCGTGTCATGGACTCCATGGATCTAGAGCGCGAGCGCGGGATCACGATCATGGCCAAGAACACGTCCGTGCAGTACGGCGACTACAAGATCAACATCGTAGACACGCCGGGCCACGCGGACTTCGGCGGTGAGGTCGAGCGCGTACTGAAGATGGTCGACGGCATCGTATTGCTCGTGGATTCGGCTGAAGGCTGCCTGCCGCAGACGAGGTTCGTACTACGAAAAGCACTCGAACTGAAATTACCTGCCATCGCATTGGTCAACAAGATCGATCGCCAGGACGCACGGCCCGAGGAAGTTGTAAACGAGATCTACGATCTGTTCATCGATCTCGGTGCGAACGACCAGCAGATCGAGTTCCCGATCCTTTATTCCATCTCAAGAGATGGGATCGCGAAAAAAGAGCTGGCGGATGAGTCGAAAACTCTGAAACCGTTGTTCGATCAGATCCTCGAAACGATTCCGGCACCTCATGCGATTCGGAACGATTCGCTGCAGCTGCTCGTCGCAAATATTGACTACAACGCGTTCGTCGGCCGTCTCGCCATCGGACGAATTTTCTCTGGCGAGATTTCGAAGAATCAAGAGGTCATCGTCGCGAAGATCGATGGCTCCACCCAGAAGACGCGCGTCAAGGAGCTTTTCGTTTTCGAAGGCCTTGATCGGACGTCGGTCGACAAAGCGGGCGTTGGCGAGATCGTCGCGCTGGCCGGGTTCGACGATATCAACATTGGCGAGACGATCACTCTTGTCGAAAATCCACGCCCACTCCCGATCATTGCCGTCGACGAACCGACGATCTCGATGATCTTCAGCGTAAACAATTCCCCTTTCTCGGGGATTGACGGAAAGTTCGTTACTTCACGGCAGATCAAAGACCGACTCGACCGCGAGTTGCTGGGTAACGTTGCTTTGCGGATCACGCAGGACGAGATCGCTTCCGAACAGTTCAAAGTCTCCGGTCGCGGTGAACTGCAGCTTGCTATTCTGATCGAGATGATGCGACGAGAAGGCTATGAACTCCAGGTAGCAAAGCCGGAGGTTATCACCAAAAAAGACGAGAAGACTGGAGAGGCGCTCGAGCCGATCGAACAAGTTGTTATCGACGTTCCTGAGGAATTCATCGGCGTTGTCACTGAAGCTTTAGGCCGCCGCAAGGGTCAAATGACGAAGATGATCAACAACGGCTCCGGCCGCGTGCGTCTCGAATACGAAGTCCCTTCGCGTGGGCTCATTGGGTTCCGCGGCGAGTTTCTGACCGAGACAAAAGGAACCGGACTACTCAACACGATCTTCCTTCGATTCGATAAATGGCAAGGCGAGATGAAGGGCCGTTCGACCGGTTCGCTTGTCTCGGACCGAATGGGAGAGACGAACACGTATGCCCTTTACAATCTGCAGGAGCGAGGCACCCTTTTCGTCAAACCGCAGATCAAGGTCTATGAAGGGATGATAGTCGGCGAGAACGCCCGCGCGGTTGATCTGGACGTAAACCCGATCAAGGAAAAGAAGCTTTCGAATATGCGAACGACGTCAGCTGATGAAGCGATGCGACTCGTTCCTATCCGGGAGATGTCGCTGGAACGCGCTCTCGAGTTCATTGCTGATGATGAGTTGATTGAGGTCACACCGAAATCGATCCGCCTTAGGAAACGAGTCCTCAAAGCGAACGAACGCCCTAAGAAATAGTTTGGGTTCGGAGTTCTCTCCCCAAGAGTCCGAACACCAAACTCCCATCGAAAATTAACGCTGCAGTTATTTGTCGTAGACGGCGCTCGGTCGTGCAAGCGCGAAATCTCCGAGCGCGAGCGCAGAGGGCCCGCAGCGCGACATTGTAATACCCGGGTATAAGCTAAAGGTTCCCGATGATCACGACAAGCCATGCACCCACCACCTAGGCGAATAAACGAGGTTTGAGTGCCGCGGTTCGAGATTGACGTAAACCCAAAAGCTCTCGAAGCCAGAACCAGCAAAAACAAACTTTCCACTTCTAAGAAAAAAATACTTGACATCTACCCATCTGTATTTTACCATCTGGTTAAATACAGATGGGCGGCGCAGCCACCGACAATTTATCGAGGATCTTTGGTGCACTGGCGGATCCGACGCGTCGTGCGATTCTCGAGCGATTATCCCAGGGTGAGATGGGCGTTCAAGAGATCGCGAAGCCGTTTGAGATGTCGCTTGCCGCCATTTCGAAACACTTAAAGGTTCTTGAGAAAGCGAAACTTATTCGGCGGGGCAAGGACGCACAGTGGCGTCCGTGTGCACTCGAAGCGGCTCCGCTTAAAGAAGCTTCGGACTGGATCGGCGACTATCGCCAATTCTGGGAGGAGAGCTTTGAAAGGCTCGACGAAT
>JBDTMK010000233.1:0-5586 GCA_039934315.1 Pyrinomonadaceae bacterium
ATGATATTGTGGCCGATGTTGAATTCGGAAATGTCGGGGATCGCGGCGAGTGCTGCGACGTTGCGGTAAGTGAGGCCGTGGCCGGCCGCGACGATCAGTCCGAGTTTTTTAGCATGCGCGGCCGCCTGCGCGATCCGGCTGATTTCTGAAGCCGCCTTCTGTGCCCCTTCTCCATGAGCCGCACGCGAGCTGAGCGTCATCTCAGCATACTCGGCCGTGCAGAGTTCCACTTGCTGAGCACCGGCGCCGCTTGCCGCCTCGATCTGTTCAAGATCGGGATCCAGAAAAATGCTTACGAAGATGCCCGCCTCTTTTAGCTTCGCAGCCACACTCTTAACGTTCTCGAAATTCCCGACGACATCCAGGCCGCCTTCAGTCGTTATCTCATTCGGGCTTTCCGGAACAAGCGAAACTGCGTCGGGTTTCGTTCGCAGTGCGATCGCGAGCATTTCTTCGGTTGCGGCCATTTCAACATTCAGGTAGGTAGTTACCACTTCGCGAAGCAGCTCGATGTCACGATCCTGAATGTGTCGCCGGTCCTGTCGGAGATGAACGGTGATGCCGTTGGCACCTGCCTGTTCACACATTACGGCAGCCGTCACTATGCTCGGCTCGATGGTTTTGCGAGCCTCACGGATCGTAGCAACATGATCGATGTTGACGTTAAGTTTGGCTGTCATGGTTATAAACACCTCGCTTCGCATTCCGGCGGATTTCGGTCACCTCTTTGAACATGCGCGCACTGTCGCGAATAACACTGACCTTGCTTCGTTCGTCGTTGTTCCAACGAACCGGAATTTCCTTTAGCCGAAGGCCATTAAGATAAGCGACGTAAAGGAACTCCACATCGAATCCGAACCTATCGATCTGCATCAGATCCAGCAGGGGCCGGAACTTCGTCATATTGAAAGCTTTGAAACCGCACTGCGTATCCCAAAAAGGCATTCCAGTAAGGGTCCTCACGACGAGGTTAAAAACCTTCCCTCCCTGTTCACGTCGCCAAGGCTGGTGAGTGCCGATGAGACTTCGATCGATCGCCCGGGACCCAAACGTAAGATCGTACTCGCCATTCCGTATGGGATCAACGAGTTTCGGCAACTCCTCGATCGGTGTCGAGAGGTCTGCATCCGAGAACAAGGCTATATTACCGGACGCAGCCTGGAGACCGGTCTTCACCGCAAATCCCTTACCGCGGTTCTGCTCGTAGCGAACTACTTTTGTCGGGATATCACCGGCTGTTTCAAAAGCTAATTTCGCAAACTCCGAGGTTCCATCCTTCGACCCGTCATCGGCGAGAATCAATTCGGCTCTCAACGATGCCCCTCGGATGAACGCAACGATACGCTTTATCGAATCGCCTACCCGAGCCTCCTCCTCGAAAGCCGGGATAATAATGGATATCTCAGGTGTCATTGGACAAAATGTAAATGGTAGAGCGTTGGGATATAAATGTAAATCCTATTGGCCCCGCGCGTTGGTCGCGAAGAACACAGTGCCATTTAACATTCAAACAATACAGCGCGGCGTTGCGTATACCCACCGTCGGATTATTTAGGCGACAACCGGCGTCCAATTTCCGACAACTAATTTATGCTATAATTTCACGGATTCTGGAGTTCTAATGAATAGAAATTTTACGATCGGGGCCTTGATTTTGGTCGTCATAGGCGCAGTTGTCGGCGGTTTGTTTGGCCGGCTGTCCTCCACGACATCGGCTGATTCGAGTGTCACGGCGGGCAGGATCGTCACCGATTACACCGAAGCGCTGGATGTTATCGATAAAAATTACATTGGTAAGGTCGACCACGAGAAGATAGCTGACAGCTCGATCCAGAGCATGCTCTGGACCTTGGATCCCCACTCGTCTTTCTTCACGCGCGAAGAATTCAGGAAGCTCTACGAAGAACAGGCGTCGCAGTTCTACGGTATCGGTGTTTCGATCCTCCAGCATCGCGATGGCGTATATATACAGTCCGTGATCCCTAACACCCCGGCCGACAAGGCAGGCCTGCGGTATGGCGATCGGTTCCTGCAGGTCGACGGCAAAGATGCCACTGAGTGGTCGAGCGCGGAAGTTTCAAAGAACGTTCGCGGCAAAGGCGGTACACCGGTGAAGGTGAAGATCGAGCGTGCGGCATCCAGTGCGCCACTTGATTTCGATATAGTGCGCGGTGGGGTTCCACTTCCGTCGATCCGAAATTATTTCATGCTTCCTAACGCTGTCGGCTACGTCGGTCTGACCGGAGGATTCCAGGAGACGACTTCGGAGGAGCTAAGCGATGCGATCCAGGAGCTGCAAAAGCAGGGAATGAAGAGCCTCATCCTCGATCTTAGGGGCAACCCGGGCGGACTGCTGCCGCAGGCGATCGACGTGGTTGGAAAATTTGTACCGAGCGGACAGACAGTGGTGTCGGTAAAAGGACGGGCGGCTTATGCTAAAACGCAGGAGCTCCGTTCCAGAGGCGGACAGGTTGAGAACTTTCCGCTTGTTATAATGATCAACGGCGGCTCAGCATCCGCATCGGAGATCGTTGCCGGAGCGATACAGGATTATGGCCGGGGCGTGGTTGTCGGTACGGATAGTTTCGGGAAGGGTTTGGTACAACGCGTCTTTCAACTTCCGTACGATACCGGACTAACTCTGACGACGGCCCGATACTACACTCCTTACGGCCGGTCCCTACAGCGTGACTACTCAAGCGGATCGATTTACGACTATTATTCGCACCAGGATGATCCGACTGCAGCAGACGAAGCAAAGCCGAAACCGGCTGGAAGCCCAGTGACCACTCCGAGCGGACGAGTGCTTTACGGCGGCCGAGGTATAGAACCGGATGTGAAGATCGCGGCGGTTGAATACAACGCACTTCGATTCCGGATCAACGACGCCGCGTTTTATTTCACTCGGCAGCTAGTTGCCGGAAAGATACTTGGGTTCGAGACTTATAAAGTCGATCGGCAGAATCAAAGCCTGACCGTTGCTGCGAACGCATTCCAGGTTACCGACAAACTGTTAGAAGCGTTTCGCATTTTTGCTGTCGCCGACAAGAAGAGCGGACTAACGCCTGAGAACCTAAACGCACAGGCGGAGTTTGCAAAGACTCGCCTGCGAGAAGAGTTGGCTACGGCGAATAATTCTAACGAGGCGGGCATCCAGGTTCTTCTCGAAGTCGATCCGCAGATATTGAAAGCGATGGAATCGATGCCCGAAGCTCGCAAGATGCTCGAGCGAAATGTGGCCGCGAATTAGAAGATCGATCAGATCGCGCGAAAAATGACGAACTCGAATTCGGGTTCGTCTTTTTAGTTCTCTCGCGTTTTCACATAAAATATTTTTGGTTGTATGTACAAGCAGATCGGTATTTTGACAGGTGGCGGAGATGCTCCCGGACTGAACGCGGTGATCAGGGCGATTGTCCGCACAGCGATCGGCCAATACGGGATGAAGTGCATCGGCATCGAAGACAGTTTCGAAGGCATACTCGGTGAGCCGCACACGGTGACACTTACGCAGAAAAGCGTCAGTGGTATCCTGCCCCGCGGCGGCACCATACTCGGAACGCGTAACAAAGGAAGTTTCGTCAAAATGGTTGACGGGAAGCCGTTCTATCCCGAGATGCCGATCGGAGAGGCCCTCGCTAATCTCGACATACTGGGCATCGAGGCTCTTTTGGTTCTCGGGGGTGAAGGAACGCTCGCGATCGCCGAACAGTTTCACAAACGTGGATTCCCGGTGATCGGCGTTCCGAAGACGATTGATAACGATCTCGCAGCGACCGAGCTGACATTCGGATTTATGACGGCGATCGACATTGCTACCGAAGCTCTGGATCGTTTGCACACGACAGCAGCATCTCACGATCGGGTAATGATCCTTGAAGTTATGGGACGGAACACCGGCTGGATCGCTCTTCATGCGGGGCTTGCCGGAAGCGCCGATATCATCCTGATCCCCGAGATCCCGTTCTCATTTGAAAGAGTCGCTCAGAAAGTTTTCGCGCGGGAGAAAAGTGGGTCTAGATTCACTAACATTGTCGTTGCGGAAGGTGCGAAGGAAGCTGGTAAGGGCGAGTTCTATTCTGACGAGCAAGAGCTTCGCCTTGGCGGGATCGGTGATCATGTGCGGCGACGGATAGAGCAGCTGACCGGGAAAGAGTCCCGCTGCGTTGTGCTTGGCCACTTGCAGCGCGGCGGCAGTCCGAATGCCTTCGATCGAATGCTGGGCACGAATTTTGGAGCATGCGCCGTGCGTGCGCTGGCTAACGGCGAGACCGGACGAATGGTCGCTCTTCAGGCTGGCACGATCACAACGGCCCCCCTGTCGGAAGCATGTGCAAACATCAAGACCGTCCCGACAGACGGACAGCTTGTTAGGACAGCGCGTGACATCGGGATATCATTCGCCGGTGCGGAAGAGTCGAAAGCGGTAGCATAGAATTTTGATTATGGAAGCAGTAAAGAAAAAACTTCTGGCGGAATTGGACGGACTCGAAGAAGAACTCCACTTCAAGCTACCGAAAGAGATTCAGAAGGCAAGGGAATTCGGCGACCTCAGAGAGAACGCGGAATATAAAGCGGCCATGGAGCGGCAGTCGATCGTCCAGGCTCGCATCATGCAGCTGAGACAGCGGCTTGGTGAGGTGGAATCGATCGACCTTTCGAAGATCCCGACGGATCGTGTTGCGTATGGATCGAGCGTCGTCTTATTCGACCTTGAAAAGGAAGAAAAAATTAAGTACCGTCTCGTGACGTCCGAAGAAAGCGATCCGGAAAACGGTTTGATCTCCACCGTGTCCCCGATTGGGCAAGCATTGATGGGCGGACAAGAAGGGGATGAGATAAAAGTTAAAACACCGAACGGTGTTCGTAATTTCGAGATCAGCCGATTGACTACGATCCACGAACAGGAGAGCTAGCTGACAGTCGCCGGTTGCGAGTCGATTTTGGCTTCTGACAACCGGCGACTGACCACTAATAAATGCTGGGAGCAAGCATAGGCCGGGGCGCAATGCGGATCATCAACGCGATGGTTCGAGCACTTGCCGCGGCCGGGGTTCATCCGAACATCCTTACGGGGATCGGTGTTTCCATCAATGTCGGCTGCGGCGTGCTTTTCGGTATCGGAGAATTTTTCCTGGCCGGCGTCGTGCTGATCGTTGCGAACCTTTTCGACATGCTCGACGGAAACGTCGCCCGCCAATCGGGCAACGTGACGAAGTTCGGCGGCTTCCTCGATTCGTCGCTCGATCGTCTTTCGGATATGGTTGCGTTCCTTGGCATCATGATGTTCTATGCAGGGAATTCTCCGCAGCACTCGCTTCTCAATGTATTTCTTGCCGGGGTCGGAATGATCGCGTCCGTAATGGTCAGTTATACGACCGCCCGTTCTGAAGGGCTCGGCGTAAAAGCGAACGTAGGCTTTTTGCAGCGCCCGGAGCGAATTGTTCTTCTCATAATCGGAGCGCTGTCGACGTGGGATTGGAATTCGAGTAATTTTTTCTTTAATCGCATGCCGCAGGTCTTGTGGGTGCTGGCGGTTGGATCTGTTTGGACGCTGATCCATCGAATGTATTTTATCTGGAAAGA
>JBDTMK010000234.1:0-5554 GCA_039934315.1 Pyrinomonadaceae bacterium
CAACGAGCTTCTGGTGTTGTCGGGCGGAATCACGGATCGCTCGAGCGGAGAGATATCGATTTTTCGGCCGCCAAACCTTAATTGCTCCGAGCCTCGGAAGAACACGGTAGGCGAGTTCGTTAAAGCGAGTCAGTCCGGCGGAGCGGAAACGATGAACATACGGATCGCGGACATTCTTCGGGGCGATCAAGCGGCCAATCCTCAAATTTTGAGCGGCGACATCGTTACGGTGTCGGAAGCCCTGCCGATCTACGTCATTGGCGGCGTAAATTCGCCGCAGCAGGTTCCGCTTCGAAACCAGATTACATTGTCTCGAGTTATCGCCATCGCTGGGGGACTCGCAAAAGAGGCGAACTCGAAGATCACCATCTTTCGGCGTGAAGGGCGCGAAACGAAACGGGTCGAGGCCGATCTTCAGCAGATTACTGCAGGTAAGGCCGACGATCCGGTTCTGAAGGCCTTCGATGTCGTCGACGTTCCACAGAAAGGGAAGCCGGCCCGCTCTCGTCCCCCGGTCATAGATAAAGGAGTTCCCATGACGCTGACGCTAGCGGGTCTTCCGCTTCGCATCGTCGATTAGAAGTAAGGTCTATCGAGTCTTATTAGTCAGGACCACGCAGCTTCCGTACTGCGAAGGCTCGAGGGAGTCCGATTTGACTCTAACTCTTGTCGAAACCACCTAAATTTGTTTCAATACATCATATAGATCGTTCCGCAATTACTGGGCGATTTTCTTTTTTATGGCGCATAAACAAAGCAGACTCAGTCGCCGGATGATTGCCCTCGTGTGGCTGCTCGGTGTCGGGATCGTTATCGGAACACTCATTTACCTCGAGCAGATCGCGATATTGTATGTACTTGCGACGATTTCGCTCGTAGCTCTTCTTTTGATTGTTGCATTCGCAGACCTCGAAAATGTAGGCCGCGAGAATATTGAGGGTTTCGTCACCGAAGAGTAGTTAGAAAGGTTGATGGTTGGATTCAAAAAATCCATATTTGCATCGCTGCTTTTGGCAGCGGCCTCAGCGGCGTTTGCGAATTCAGTTTCGCTCGTCGGTGAAGAGGGTGTGACGCACCTGCGGTGGAAGGCCGGGGTCGTTCGAATCGCCGTTTCTAGTTCGCTTCTTCGTGAGAACCCGAACATAAAACGTGACAGTGACGTTGTCGGAGCCATCAGGCGCAGTATCGACGCCTGGTCCGCGGTTGCGAACATCGAGATACAAGAGACCAATTCCGATAAGCAAAGTGCGAGTCCTGCGGGGCCTGCCGGGGACGGAGTCAGTCTCATCACGATCGCGGGCACTCCAGAGAATGTTTTGCTGTTCGCGAAAGATCCTGAGAACGCCGCTGCGACCACTCGCGTTTTCTATAACAGGCGCGGGATGATCACCGAGGCGGACATAGTCCTCAATCCGTATCTTCAATTTTCAACCGACGGGACGATCGGCACTTTCGATCTCGAGAGCACGCTGACGCACGAGATAGGTCACCTGCTTGGTTTGCCGCACTCGTCCGTATTTGGCTCGACGATGCATGCGAACTATGGCAAGAACGGCGTATTCGGCGTGCAGAACTTCACGTCGCGAACGTTGGCGGCGGACGACATTGCGGCGGCACGTGGGATTTACGGTTCCAGGTCCGAGGACGCCGAGTGCTGTGGAAACATAGAGGGCAATATTGCGATCGGCACGAAAGCTACGAGAAATTACGATGTGTGGATCGAGGACTCGAATGGCCGCGTGAAGGCGAGTACTAAATCGGCGGACGGAGATTTTCGTTTCTCGGGTTTGAATGCAGGAAAGTACCGCGTATTTGCCCAGGACAACTTTTTGCTAAAGACGGTCGTGCCCGCCCGGTTGATCGGTGACGCGACTGTCGCCGCAGGAGAAACGGCGTTGGTAAGCGCGAAGACGTTTGTCGGCACCCGCGATCTGGAATTAAACTACCTCGGATTCAACGGGCAGCTTTCCGAGGTGGCCGTCTCACTGTCCCCGGGCCGCACGTACGTCATCTATCTGGGCGGCAAAAACCTCGATCCTAAAAAACTGTCCGTCAGCTTTACATCCCCGTACCTATCAGTTGTTCCTGGCTCCATGCGATCGCTGGATTACGGCGAAGACATAAGCGTTGTAAGCCTCGAAGTTCGGGTCTCCGCGATGGCCGCGAAAGGCGAATACACCCTGTTTGCAGAATCCGATCATGGCGGAAAACGTGCAATTATCGGCGGCCTGACCATCGATGATTTCACCAATCCGTGGAACAATTTCGCAACTTTCCAAGAATAATCACCCCATAACGAAAACGTTGCATTTTCGTACACAGTGTGCATAATCGAGGTGTTCACCTCCCCGGTGAACATCCGGTCACGAGGGGTGAGGACTTGTGACCAAATTGGGCGGCGGAGTGGGAGACGCCGCCCTTAATTATTTTAAATCACCTCAAAAGGTCCCGGCTTTCCAAAGAAGTCGTACGTCACGCTAGAGAAAGAAACTAGCAACCCACGCAGAGACGATCTGCCATCCGCTCGAGTCGAAGAAATAAATCTCCGCACAACTCTCTATCACCAGCGGCAATCCGGCGATTAAATAGACCGGATGGATGCGTCCTTTCGTAAATTTCTCCCAAAGCATGACGACGAAAACCATGCTCGTTGGGACGATGCCTTGAAACACGAGCAGCGACTGCTCGAAGGGTGGAAAGTAATGTCGAAAGCGCCCGAACGCTGCCCAGATGATCGAGATCATGGCGAGCAGCATCAGACGCTTGTGAATCTCCGGACGTCGCCGATAGATGATCCCAGCGGTCACCAGAATTACGAAGATTATCGGGGTAAAAAGCGTTCCGAGAAAGCTCGATTTTGCGATCGGCCCCTGACTCGCGACATCTCGTTGAAGTACATACACCCCGGTGGACATGGTTGAGATCGTGACGCCGAGCATGAGAGCGGGCCCTACCCACCCGATCTTTCGGTGCAGTTTTAAATTTCTCCTTTGGATCAATACAGATTGGAAAACGAGAAACACCGTCCACGCGAAAAGGAACACGCCATGAACATAAATAATGGACGGCGCAGTGAAGGTGCCCTCGAAAGAGGGTAGTATGAACGTCTTCCAAAAACCGAGGACGACGGCCAGCGCAATACATCCCGCCGTTAAGAAGTATCGGCTTCGCGGAGTCGGAAGTTTTATTGCAGGTGCGACCAATTTTGAGTGCAAATTCAAGCGAACATAACTGAGAGTGGCGAGGAAAGCAAGAAACTCATGCTCTGCCTAGTACTGTCCTCGGTAGAGAATAACTCTCCCGTTTAAAGGAAACATGGACTCGAGCGAGATGTGTGCAGCTCTTATTGGTGTTGTTTCACCTGCTGACCTTTTGCCTAACCACTTGACCTAAATCCTAATAAGGGTAGAATTTATTCTGTTTCTTTGAGTGCGATTTGTTGTTGAATACAACGTGCGGATAACGGAACAGGAGTGGGCAAGGGGATGAGCACCGCAGGCAATTCGTCGGGCGGTCTTTTTGTTTTTAAAGAGTATGAAAACTCGTAAACGAGGTGCGTTTGGGCGCTGGCTGTTTGATGAGGTCTCCGAACCCGAAGGACCGCATCAGCCTGAGGGGCGCCATCACGAACATGAATGGTGGAAGGTAATGTGTCTGACCGGCGTCGATTATTTTTCGACGCTCGGTTATCAGCCGGGCATCGCTTTGCTCGCGGCGGGTGCGCTTTCGCCGTTCGCGACGCTCGTACTTGTCCTCCTGACTTTATTCGGGGCGCTGCCGATGTATCGACGCGTCGCCGAAGAGAGTCCGCACGGCGACGGTTCGATCTCGATGCTCGAGAAACTTCTTTCGCGTTGGAAGGGCAAGATGTTCGTCCTCATGCTGCTCGGATTCGTCGCGACGAGCTTTATCATCACGATCACACTCTCGGCCGCCGACGCGACGGCGCACATCATCGAGAATCCATTCGTCGAGCATAACCTTCCGTTTCTAAATCATAAGATCATCGTCACATTCATTTTAATCGGGATGCTCGGTGCCGTTTTTCTGCGCGGTTTCAACGAGGCGATCGGCCTCGCGGTCGGGATCGTCGCGATCTATCTGGCGCTGAACCTAGTCGCCATCGGCGTAGGGTTTTACGAAATATCCGTCCAGCCGGACGTGCTCGGAAACTGGCAGGCGGCGGTGTGGGCACATCCGAGCGTCGGCGGAAGCTTGATCTGGATTTTTCTCGCGTCGATGTTTTATTTTCCGAAGTTGGCGCTCGGGCTTTCAGGATTCGAGACGGGTGTCGTCGTCCTGCCGCTCGTGAAGAGCGAGGCCGAGAGGCCGCACCACGATCAGATGAGACTTCTTCATGCGACCCGTGTCGACGAAGGAGAAATTCCGGACGACGCTAAGGCTCATCTCGAAGGGCGAATTCGCAATGGTAAGAAACTGCTCACCGGTGCCGCTCTGATCATGAGCTTTTACCTCGTTGGCAGCAGCATCGTTACTTCGATGCTGATCCCGATGGACAAGATCCAGGAGGGCGGCGAAGCGAACGGCCGTGCGATCTCATATCTCGCTCACGAATATCTCGGAACGGGTTTTGGGACCGTCTATGACATTTCGACGATCCTGATTCTTTGGTTCGCTGGTGCGTCGGCGATGGCCGGGCTTCTGAATATCGTGCCTCGATATCTCCCGCGTTATGGGATGGCTCCTGACTGGGCGCGCGCGACACGGCCCCTCGTACTTATCTTCACGGGTATCTGTGCACTCGTCACCGGACTGTTCCGCGCCGAGGTCGATGCTCAGGCCGGAGCGTACGCGACGGGCGTACTTGTACTGATGACATCCGCCGCCGTTGCGGTGACCATCTCATCGCGAAAACGGAAAGAGCGCGGCTGGATCTTTTACATGGGCATAACCGTTGTGTTCATCTACACGACGATCATCAATATCTTTGAGCAGCCGAGCGGTATCCAGATCGCCTCGATGTTCATCTTCGGCATCATTGCGGCGTCATTTGTCTCGCGTGCGCTTCGCACAACCGAACTCCGTGTGGACAAGATCGAATTCGATGACAAGGCGAAAGAGTTCATTGAGGAAGCAGCCGAAGGTGAGATCCGTATCGTGACGAACCGACGCGAGGTTGGGAATGTCGGCGAATACCGATTCAAGGAGCACGAGAAACGGATCGACAATCATATTCCGGCGACGGATCCGGTGCTGTTTTACGAGATCGATCTTGGTGACGCGTCTGAGTTCAGTGGAGGATTGAAGATCCGCGGTGTCGACGTCGATGGATACAAGATCCTGCGAACCGAATCGCCGGCAGTACCGAACGCGATCGCCGCGCTGCTTCTTCATCTACGCGACGTGACGGGTAAGATCCCGCACGTCTATTTTGGATGGAGCGAAGGGAACCCGATCGTATATTTGGCACGCTACATTTTATTTGGCGAAGGCGACACCGCACCCGTAACGCGTGAGATCCTGCGGCAAGCCGAGGATGATCCGGAGCGGCGGCCGAACGTGCATGTCGGAGGTTAGTCTGTCGAGTCTGGCG
>JBDTMK010000235.1:0-5530 GCA_039934315.1 Pyrinomonadaceae bacterium
ACTTCCCAGACCTCCTAGACTTCCCAGACTTTCAAGAGTATATTCACAGCTTTGATAATCAAGCCGAGGCCGAATCCTGAGGGATAAGGCGCGGGGGAACCAAATCTTGGGGCTAAGCATTTTGCGGAACACTTCCATTGTTCCAGCCCGTCAGCTAACCTCGCAGGTGTAAGTGGAAGACAAGCCATTAGGCTCCGATTTTTTTGTCGGGCCGTATTCGCGATGACTTGCGGATACGGCCCTCTGCTGTTTAAATATGCCGAATAAAAAACCGGGTCGATTCTCGCGGTGGTTGTATCGCGGAATCGAGGAGATGGAAGGCCCTCATGAACGGGCCGGCCAACACCAGAAACATTCCTGGTGGCAGGTAATGTGTCTCACCGGCGTCGATTACTTTTCGACTCTCGGTTACCAACCTGGAATAGCTTTTCTCGCCGCCTCTGCATTGTCGCCGGTTGCGACAATGATCCTCGTCCTTTTGACTCTCTTCGGAGCCCTTCCGGTCTACAACCAGGTCGCGAAAGAAAGTCCCCATGGCGAAGGTTCGATAGCGATGCTAGAGAAGCTTTTGTCCAGATGGAAAGGAAAGCTTTTCGTGCTGATGCTGCTCGGATTCGTCGCGACCGACTTCGTTATCACCATCACGCTGTCAGCCGCCGACGCTGCCGCCCATGCGCTCGAAAATCCTTTCGTCCAGAATCGGCTTTCAATTCTTGAACATCCTCTCGTAGTTACACTCATCCTCGTCTCGCTGCTTGGCCTGGTTTTCCTGAAAGGTTTCAAAGAAGCAATCGGAATCGCTGTCGGCCTCGTGGCCATTTACCTTTTCCTGAATCTGATCACGATCGGGCGCGCCATTTACGAAGTCGCCACTCATCCCGATCTGCTTAGCAACTGGGAGACCGCGCTTTTCGCTACAAAGACCTCCGGCGGCATCGGCGGAATTGTAGCGATCGTTGGAATTTCTCTGTTGGTATTTCCTCGGCTGGCTCTGGGACTATCCGGATTTGAAACGGGTGTTGCGGTTATGCCGCTCGTGAAGAGCCCGAACAGGATCGAGAACACGCGCAAGCTGTTGATGACGGCAGCGTTGATCATGAGTTTCATGCTGATCGCCAGTAGCTTTGTGACGAGCGTGCTGATACCGGCACACGAGTTTGCACCGCGGATCAATTGCGCGAACGCGGACGCTCGTTCCAAGGCGGCCGAGTCCGCGGTGCCTTCGTCGTGCACGGATGAGGAGATCGCGGCGGGCACTGTTCGTGAGCCGGGCAAAGCAAATGGACGAGCGCTCGCGTACATCGCGCACAAGTATTTCGGCGAGATATACGGCACGGTTTATGATCTCAGCACGATCCTGATCCTGTGGTTTGCGGGAGCGTCCGCGATGGCCGGCCTTTTGAACATAGTTCCTCGTTACCTGCCCCGATACGGTATGGCACCTGAGTGGGCCAGGGCGACGCGGCCTCTTGTACTTGTGTTTATCGGGATATGTTTTGCGGTGACGATTATCTTCGACGCGGACGTCGACGCACAGGGTGGAGCATATGCTACGGGTGTTCTTGTGCTCATGTCTTCTGCGGCGATCGCAGTCACCATCTCCGCGTGGCGCGAAGGAAAGCGTTGGAGCTACGCGTACGGCGCGATCGCACTTGCCTTTGTTTATACGACTATCACAAATGTTGTCGAGCGTCCCGACGGGATCAAGATCGCGTCTTTCTTTATCTTCGCGATCATTGCCGCCTCGTTCATTTCACGCGTTATGCGCTCGACTGAGATACGCATCGACAGGATCGAGCTCGACGAAACTGCGCAGAAGTTCATCGACGACCTCAATGCGGAGGGAGAGATCCGCGTCGTCACGAACCGGCGTGAGGTTGGCGACACTTCGGAATATCGGTTCAACGAACACCAGAAGCGCGCCGACAACCATATTCCCTCGACCGATGCGATCGTGTTCTACGAGATCGAGACCGGCGATGCGTCGGAGTTTAAAGGGAAGCTAAAGATCTGTGGTATAGAGATCGAAGGATACAAGATCCTTCGCACGCAGGCGCCCGCAGTTCCGAATGCGATCGCCGCATTTCTAATCTACCTTCGCGACAAGACGGGGAAAATTCCGCATGTCTATTTTGGGTGGAGCGAGGGTAATCCGATCATGTACCTCGCGAGATACATTTTGCTTGGCGAGGGCGACACGGCGCCGGTGACGCGTGAGATCTTGCGGCAAGCTGAGCCCGACCCTGAGATGAGGCCGAACGTGCACGTGGGCGGGTAATGGGGAATCGTGGACGTGAAGAAAAGAAGGAACGAAGTGGTAAGTGCTAAAGGGTAAGTGGTGAGTGAAGGACGATCGCCTTCACTTACCATTTACCCTTTAGCACTTACCGCTTCTAAGACGTATCTATCCCACTAACTAGCGCCGTTGCCATTAAGTATCGACGGATTCATTTCGAGGAAGCATGAGCGGCAAAAAACCGGACGGCCCTGAGAAGGGTAAAACGGCACGGTCGTCGTCTCACCGCATTTTGCGCAGTTTACCGCTACTTCGATCCGCTGCCGGACGCCCGATGCCTGCGCCGCAGCGATTGCCGCGAGCCGCTCGTTCTTTGCCTGTTTACATTCCTTACAACGTTTGGGTGGATTTTGAAGTTTCTTGTCGCGGAAGAAAGCTTGTTCGCCTACCGTCCAAATGAAGTTGATGCCGCAGTCGATACAAAGGATCGGCTTGTCTTCAAATTCTGATGTGTCGGTGTGAACAGTCTCCGATGCTGATTCAGTCCCTGTCGTTTCACTTTCGGACATCGCGAAACCCTCCTTGTCGTGCTCTTGATTCGTCGGCTTTCAGATGAAGCTCCGTTTTACTTTCGTGAGATAACAGGGGCTCGATCGAATTGCTCACGATCACGAATCCAAAGTTCGATAAAGCAAAAACTTTATAGTAAATTCGTTCCGTGGAACTTACTCAAATTGAACATTGTTCCTGATCGGGTGCGATTCGACATTATTACTATTAGATTACAGTGTCAACCCGGCCAAGCGTCTGAATTATATAACATCCACGGGCACTTTATAAAGAAAATATGAGAATTCTGGTCATCGGTTCGGGTGGGCGCGAGCATGCCATCTGCGACGCCTTCGCACGCAGCGGTCGGGTCACCCGGATGTTTTGCGCACCCGGTAATGGTGGTATTGCGCAGATCGCCGAATGCGTTTCGATCAAGGTCGATGACATTCCCGGTCTTAAGGATTTTGCGAGGAGGGAAAGGATCGATCTTACTTTCGTCGGCGGCGAGACGGCGCTCGCGCTCGGTATTGTCGACGCGTTTGAGAAGGGCGGTTTGAGAATCGTTGGCGCATCGGAGGATGCCGCAAGACTCGAGGCGAGTAAATCGTTCGCTAAAGATTTCATGCTGCGGCACGCGATACCCACGGCGAGGTTTCGGACTGCGTATTCCCCGCAGGAGGCGATCGAAATTCTGGAGTCGGGTCATTTTGGCGAATCCACCGCACCGGTCGTTGTGAAAGCTGACGGACTAGCAGCAGGAAAGGGTGTCGTTGTCGCAAGAGATCGGGTCGAGGCGATCAAAGCATGCAGTGACCTAGCGTCGCTCGCGGGTGCGGAAGCAGCAGAGAAAATAGTGCTCGAAGAATTTCTCGAAGGCAGGGAGGTTTCCCTCCTCATGTTTGCGGACGGAAAGGATTTCGTGCTGATGCCACCCGTCCGCGATCACAAAAGAATCGGTGAAGGCGATAAAGGGCCGAACACGGGAGGCATGGGAACGATCACTGATTCCGGTCTACTGACGCCTGAGGAAACGCAGCTCATTATAAAAGAGATAATCGAGCCGACCCTGGATGGCTGCATAGAAGAAGGATTCCCATTTCGCGGGATCCTTTTTCTGGGACTGATGATGACCGGCGAAAATGTAAGCCCGATCATACGCGCGGATGACGAGCAGGACGTTTATATCAACGCGGCTCCGAAGCTTCTCGAATACAACGTTCGGTTCGGCGATCCTGAGACGCAGTCCATCCTCGTGCGATTGGAAAGTGATCTGGCGGGAATCTGCGAAGCGATGCTTGATGGCAAGCTTGCCGAAACTCAGATTAAATGGCGGGACGGTAACTCGGCCTGCATTGTCCTCGCCGCAGAAGGTTATCCGCAAAAACCGCGAACGGGCGACGCGATCAGTGGACTAGAGGAGTCGAGGAAAATTGAGAACGTCACGATCTATCACGCTGGAACGGCTTCAAAGGATGAGGAAAAAGCTCCGGGCTCCCAGTCCCTTGTCCCAGCACGTTCGTCGGAGAAAAACTCGGGGGCGAGGAACTTGGAAACAGGGAAGTCCTTGCCATCCTTTATTACCGCAGGCGGCCGTGTGCTCGGTGTAACCTCGACCGCCGATAGCCTGGACGAAGCGCTTGTCGCTGCGTATAAAGCGGTCCAAACAATATCGTGGACCGGAATGCAGTACAGACGGGACATCGGAAAGTAGAATTCAGCTTGTCAGATCATAAAAGCCCAGCTCTCTCGAGGCGGGCTTTTCCACTTTGTATGCTCGCTTCTATCCCGCAGGGAATCGCTCTCGACCAGGAGATGAATTATTTAGGCTTGGTTTCCTTTTCGTCGGCTCGGCGGCACGACTAGTATTTTTGTATCTCCGCAAGATAAGACGTGAAATTTCGTTTCATCTCGTCGATCGAATCTCCACCAAACTTCTCCCGCATCGAGTTTGCGAGAACTATCGCGAGCATCGATTCACCTATCACGCCGGCAGCAGGAACGACGGTCACATCCGACCGTTCGTATGCGGCCTCACTTGGCTGCTTTGAGTTGATGTCCACTGACTGCAGCGGTTTTTTCAGGGTCGAGATGGGTTTGAGATAACCGCGAACACGAAGTTCCTCTCCGTTTGTAATACCGCCTTCAAGGCCGCCCGCACGATTTGTACGACGTCGAAATGCGGAATTGAGAACGGGGAATGCGGAATCAGAATCAGTCTTCGCGTTTCCCGTTCCGCCTTCCGCATTCGAAAAGATTTCATCGTGCACCTCGGAGCCAGGCTTTCCCGCATTGCGTATTCCGCTACCTATCTCGACAGCCTTCACCGCGTGGATCGACATAAATGCCTGGGCGATTCTGCCGTCAAGTTTTTCCACCCATGAGAACGGCGAGCCGAGTCCTGTGACGGCGCCCTTCGCTATTACTTCAAACACGCCGCCGAGGGTATCGCCTTTGTCTTTCGCATCGTCGATGAGTGCGATCATTTGTGATTGAAGTTCTGCGTCGGCGCAATTCAGCGGAGAATCGGGTGGAATTAAAGTGACTTTGTCCCAGCTCAATTCTGCCGGTTCCGGCGGAATGCTGCCGAGTTTTGTAACGTGGCTTCTGATCTCGATACCAAATTCGGAAAGCAGTTGTTTCGCAATTGCTCCGACCGCCACGCGCGATGTCGTTTCGCGTGCGGATGCCCGCTCAAGTACGTTTCGCAGATCACGCACGCCGAATTTCTGTCCACCCGCGAGG
>JBDTMK010000236.1:0-5526 GCA_039934315.1 Pyrinomonadaceae bacterium
GAGCAAGTGGCTGCGTCGCGGCGTTTGGATCGTATTCGCGATCGACCTTATTTTTGTGGCGAGCCTGATCGGGCTGACGATGTACGGACTGGAGCATATCGAGGTCTTCAGCGACAGTGGTACGAAGTGGTTTCAACTCATCCAGGTCGTCGGTATTATCGGTGCGATCGGAACGTTGGTCGTTCTCTACAACGCTGTGTACGCCTGGATGAACAAAGAACGCAGGATCTGGGGCAAACTCCAGGCAACAGTATTCGTACTGGCGTGCCTCGGATTTCTTTGGTTCGCATTTGTCGGAAATCTACTGCGCATAACATCGAATTTCTAGTTGGCAATGAAACAAAACCGAGACGTCGTTACGCGACGCGAGGCGGTAAAGAGAATCGCGGCGGCGAGTCTTTGTCGGACAGTTTTTTAGAGAACAAATTTATGCAGCATTGTAAGCGATCTTTAAATACCGTATCGCACCTAATACTCACTCTCGTCGTTCTTGCCGGGATGCATTCCTGGTCCGTCGCCCAGAGCGCGCGTCCATCGGACGAAAACCTCGCCGCGGCCGTCAACGAAATTCTCGAAAAAACCTATAAGCCGGACGAGCCCGGTGCCGCCGTGATCGTGGTCAGGGACGGCAAGGTCGTTCTGCGTAAGGGTTATGGCAGAGCGAACATGGAGCTCGGCGTTCCTGTCGAACCCGATATGGTTTTCCGTATCGGATCGGTGACCAAACAATTCACGGCCGTCGCCATACTTATGTTGGTGGAACAAGGAAAGCTCTCGCTTGATGACGACATTACGAAATTTCTTCCGGACTATCCCACGAAAGGACAAAAGATCACTATTGAACATTTGTTGACCCACACTTCGGGGATAAAAAGCTATACTTCGCTGCCCGAATGGAAGGCACAGTGGCGTAAAGATGTCCCGGTCGGTGAGCTGATAGGAATTTTCAAAGACAAGCCAATGGATTTCGCGCCGGGAGAGCGATACGCCTACAACAATTCCGCTTACGTTCTTTTAGGCGCCGTCATCGAGAAAGCGTCGGGGCAGACTTATGAGGAGTTCGTCGAAAAGAATATCTTTGCTCCGTTGGGGATGAAGCACTCCTTTTACGACAACACCGAACAAATTATTACCCGCCGCGTAGCGGGTTATTCCAAGGGTAAGGAGGGCTTCATCAATGCCGCCTACCTCAGTATGAGCCAGCCGCAGGCCGCGGGCTCGCTTGTTTCGACAGTGGACGATCTGGCGCTGTGGGATGCGGCGCTTTACACGGAAAAATTGGTCAAACAGGAATCTCTCAAACAAGCGTGGACCTCCGAAAAACTGAATAACGGAAAGGCGACCAACTATGGCTTTGGCTGGTCGATAAGCACTTACGAGGGACATCCGGTGATCGAGCACAGCGGAGGAATTAACGGATTTGCCTCATACGCGCTACGGATGCCGAACGACAGAGTGTTCGTCGCTATGCTGACCAACCGAGACTTCGAATCACCGGGTAAACACGTTCTCAAAATTGCCGCGCTCGCGATCGGTAAACCTTACGTGGAACCAACGGCCATTACGCTGACGGCGGGCGCGCTGGAGAAGTATGCGGGAGTTTATCAATTGAGTGACGCGGAAGAGGCGGTCGTCCGCTCGGAGGGTGCGAAACTCTTTATTAGTTTGCCGGGTCGCGGAAATACCGAGTTCAGCCCTATGTCCGAAACGGGCTTCTTCATAAAGGATTCTCGTGTTCGCCTAAACTTCAAGCGAGACGGCGCGGGACTTGTGACGGGTTTCGTGATGACGAGTTCTTCCGGCACGGAACAATCGGCGACGAAGACGGGCAAACCTCTTCCTCTAGAGCAAAAGACGGCGGCTGTTGATCCCGGTCTCTATGATCGTTATGTCGGAGTGTACGAAATCGCTCCCGCGTTCTCGCTCACGATCACCCGCGAGGGAGCAAAGCTGCTGGCACAGGGGACCGGACAGCCCAAAATCGAACTCTTCCCGGACACGCCAACGGCGTTCTTTGCAAAAGAGGTCGAAGTTCGAATCGAGTTTGTAATCGGAGGAGATGGAAAAGCTTCAAGCATTATTCTGACCCAGGGCGGACAGAAACTCCCCGGCAAGAAAATCAATTAGTCGCGAACATTTCGTTAACCGCTAAAGTGGGTTGAGCGGGAGGAAGCTTCGTTTTATTTCCGAAACAATTTATCGAGGTCACGAACCGCACCTGTGCCGGGACGTATGAGTTGTTAGCGACTAATTCCCGCAGGCTCCGGCGTCGATAGCTTACAGGGTCATATGCGAGCAATAACCAGAATTCAAAGAACCGGTGCCCTAATCTTCACCGCCGCCATCGCGTTAGGCCTCATCGTCACCCGCATCACGCCTTTGGCCATTTCCGCGCCGGCGTCCGGCAGAGCGGTAAATCAGCAGAGCACTAGCACGGATTACAAGGCCGCGATCGAAGGCTTGGAGCGGTTTATTACGCACGAGATGGCGGATAAGGATCTGCCTGCTCTTTCGATCGCGCTTGTAGACGACCAACAAATCGTATGGGCGAAAGGATTAGGATTTGCCGATCCTGTCAAAAAGGTGCCCGCAACTGCGAAGACCGTTTATCGGGTGGGCTCGGTCTCAAAGCTTTTTACGGATATCGCGGTCATGCAACTGGTCGAGCAGCGAAAGCTCGATCTCGATGCGCCCGTAACTCGCTACTTGCCGAACTTCCACCCACGCAATCCCTTCGGCAAGACAATAACGCTGCGGCAGTTGATGTCGCACCGTTCGGGCCTCGTCCGGGAGCCCCCGGTGGGCCATTACTTCGACCCCAACAATCCCACGCTGGCCAGTACGATCGACAGCCTAAACAAAACGTCGCTCGTCTATGCGCCCGAAGCGCGCACGAAATATTCCAGCGCGGCGATAGCGACGGTCGGGTACGTACTCGAGCGAACACAAAAAGAGCCATTCGCAAAATATCTAAAGCGCTCGGTGCTCGAGCCGCTCGGTCTCGAGGACACCAGTTTCGAACCGACACCTTCGATCACAAAGGATCTGGCTAAGGCTTATATGTGGACGGTGGACGGCCGCGTTTTCGAAGCGCCCAAATTCGAACTCGGTATCAGTCCGGCCGGCAGCATGTATACGACGGTCGAGGACATGGGCCGTTTTATAAGCGCACTATTCGCCGGCGGGCAGGGAACGAAGGGGCGAATGCTCAAAGCCTCAACTCTCGAGCAGATGTGGACTCCGCAGTTCTCATCGGCCGGACAAAAAACAGGCTACGGTATAGGTTTTGGCATCCGTGAATCCGAAGGCCGCAGAACCATCGGCCACGGCGGAGCCATTTATGGCTTTGCTACGACCTTGAAGGCGATGCCTGAAGACAGACTCGGCGTAGTGGTGGTAACGACAAAGGATGCCGCGAACGCCGTAACAAATCGCATTGCGGACTTCGCCTTGAAGGTTATGCTCGCCGCACGCGAGGGTAAGGCGACACCGCAGCCAGAGATCACGGCGCCAGTCGACCCTGAGTATGCAAAACGGGTTGCCGGCCATTATGTAGGCCGCTCGAAAAGCGTCGATTTGATCGAACGCACGGGGAACCTATCGAAGCTCAGTTCCGACGGTGGAGACCAGGTGCGATTGCGATCCTCCGGGAAGACGCTGATTGTCGATGACAAACTCGGTTATGGCGAAAGCATCATCGTGCGCGAGGGCGAAATCGTCGTCCGTGGTGAAACGTTCAAGCGAGTCGAAGTTCCCAAACCGCAACCCGCACCCGCCGGTTGGCGCGGCCTGATCGGCGAGTACGGATGGGATCACGACATTCTTTATATTTTCGAAAAGGACGGAAAACTATGGGCATTGATCGAGTGGTTCGAGTTTGATCCACTCGAGCAGGTTTCGGAGAACGTTTTCAAGTTTCCCGACCGCGGGCTTTACGACGGGGAACGACTTATTTTCACCCGCGACACGACTGGACGGGCAACGAAGGTTGAGGCTGCAAGTGTCGTCTTCAAACGCCGCAGTGTTGGGCCCGAGGACGGTGCCGCGCAGCTTCGCATCAATCCCGTGAGACCAGTCAGCGAATTATTGAAAGAGGCACAGGCTGCACAACCGCCAGAGGAGACCGGCGATTTTCGCGATTCGGACCTTGTCGAGCTCACCCGCCTCGATCCCACGATCAAACTGGATGTTCGATACGCGACGACAAATAATTTTCTGGGTAGCGTTTTTTATTCGGAACCGCGCGCCTTTCTGCAGCGACCAGCGGCCGAGGCTGTCGGCCGCGCTAATCGTAGGTTGGTGGACAAAGGCTACGGTCTTCTGATACACGACGCCTACCGACCGTGGTATGTTACCAAAGTATTTTGGGACGCGACGCCGCAGGACAAAAAGATCTTTGTAGCCGATCCATCTCAGGGATCGCGCCACAACCGCGGTGCGGCCGTCGATCTGTCGCTATTCGATCTGAAAACTGGAAAGCCCGTTGAGATGGTTGGTACATACGACGAAACCACCGACCGATCGTACCCCGCTTATCCGGGCGGAGGTTCGCTTCAGCGTTGGCACCGCGAGCTGCTGCGCGACGCGATGGAATCAGAAGGGTTTAGCGTATATGAAGCCGAGTGGTGGCATTTCGATTACAAAGATTGGCGGAAGTACAGGATCGGGAACGAACGGTTCGACAAGATCAAGTGAAAATCTTGGAACAGTTTGCAAAATCAAATTGCGGGTGTTTTCGGAAAACGGTTGAGGTGAAATCAAATTCACCCGTTGGGATGAATTAGCAAGTTTACTTCTTCGTCAACGTACGGGCGAGAACGGCGGATCAAAAGATTAACTGAACGGGAATCGACGGTCGCTCACGCCGGTGCAACTCGACTGGACAAGCACCTGCCGGACAAATGTATCTCTATGGCACAGGAAGAAGAACTACACTCGCCGAATGTGTTGCCCCGCACGCTCGGGCTCCGCGATATCCTTCTTCTTTCGATTGGATCCGTAATAGGCTCGGGTATATTTCTCGTTCCTGGTGGGGTCCTGCGACAGGTGGAAGGTTTCGTTTTGCCGGCACTGCTCGTATGGTTTGCGGGAGGGATCCTCTCGCTACTCGGCGCTCTGACTTATGCAGAATTGGGGGCGATGAAACCGCAGGCGGGCGGCCTCTACATTTACATACGCGACTGTTTCGGTCGATTCCCGGCATTTCTATTCGGATGGACGCTTTTTTTTGTGATCGCGACGGGATCCATCGCCGCACTGGCCGTAGCGTTCAGCTCATATCTCGGCGAGTTCATTCCGCTGACACCGGTCCTGGCAAAACTGGTTGCGGTCTTGATGATAGCCGTCGTGACGGTCGTCAACGTGATCGGCACTCGCAAAAGCGCTGATTTGCAAAACTGGACGACCGCCATCAAGGTCACGGGGATTCTGGTGATGAGCGTGGCCCTGCTGTGGCTCGGGACGGGGTTCTCAGGGTCGGGCCCGGTCTTATGGCCTGCAGCGATCAGCGGCTCGCTTGCGTCCGGG
>JBDTMK010000237.1:0-5502 GCA_039934315.1 Pyrinomonadaceae bacterium
TTTTACTTGTGTGGATATTTGCACCTTTCGTTGCTTATCGGATCAGTCTTAGGCCGCGCGTCGAGCAGGTTGAATTAACCGGATCCGATACAAAATTGGCGCGGATGATAGCCCGCCGCACCTGGCGGTTTTTCGAAACATTTGTCGGTGACGATACGAGTTGGCTGCCGCCTGATAATTTTCAAGAAGATCCGGAACCAAAAATTGCTCACCGCACCTCGCCGACGAATATCGGGTTGCTTCTTCTGTCGACCATTTCTGCCCACGATTTTGGCTATATAGGAACGCTTGAACTCACGGAAAGACTTGGCTTTACTTTTGCGACGCTCGAAAAGATGGAAAGAGTTCGCGGGCACTATTTGAATTGGTATGACACACAGACGCTCGCACCGCTCTCACCGCGATATATCTCGACCGTTGACAGCGGAAATCTTGCTGGGCATTTGCTCGCGGCAAAACAAGCGGTCATCGAGATCTCCGTTAGAAAGTTGTTTGATACGCGCGTTATGGAAGGTTTGACTGATTCACTCGAAATGATGCTTGAGGAATCAATGCAGATGAATGTGACGCGCCGTCGTACGGCGGCGATTCCGATAGAACAGCTTCACGATGAGATCACGGCTTGTTTGCAATTACTACGATCGCGACCAACTGAAACTCCCGATGATTGGGAGACCTTGCTTGGCTCTTTGATTGTCCATGGTGAAATCATTAGGGACATGACGGACGCGTTTCTCCAGGAGCACGGCGACGAACATTTTAATGAGTTGCGATTTTGGTCGGGAGATCTGTCTCATCAAATCCGCACGTTTAGGCGCGACCTTGCAACGTTGATTCCCTGGAAGGAAAGTGATTATTCCTATTTGGCTGAGATCGTCGGACGGGACTTTCCGGGAATACAGCATGAATGGCGTGAAATAACTGACCTTCTCACCTTTTTCCCGTCTCTGTCGGAACTTCCGGAATTGTACGAAGCTCTGCTTTTGCGGCTATTAAACATCAGCGACGAGATCACCCGTTCACAAATGGCCGAGCTCGACTGTGTTGCGGCACTCAATGCCTTGCAGATTCTCTCGACCAAGGTTAAACAGGCGGAACAGGCGGCCTTAAAAACTCTGGCCAGCCTCGACTCATTCGCCTTGCAAAGCGCAGAAGTTGTCGACCAGATGAAATTTGATTTTCTATTTGACGAAGAGCGCATGATCTTTTCAATCGGTTATAGCGTGGATCTCGAGAAGCGTGATGATTCCTTTTACGATCTGCTCGCATCCGAAGCACGGTTAACCAGTTTTGTCGCCATTGCCAAGAACGAGATCTCGCAGGAACACTGGTTCCGGCTGGCGCGGCCGATTACGCCTGTTGATTCGAGCCACGCGCTTATTTCGTGGACAGCAACAATGTTCGAGTATCTGATGCCGATCCTGGTCATGCGCGATTATGATGGAACCCTTCTTAGTCAGACCTATAAGGCAATCGTTGCGCGGCAAATCGAATACGGGGAGGAAAACAGCATTCCCTGGGGCATCTCAGAATCGGCGTATAATGCCCACGATTTGCAGCGCAATTATCAGTATTACGCGTTTGGTGTTCCAGGCCTCGGTTTAAAACGCGGCTTAAGTGAAGATCTCGTAGTTGCTCCCTATGCCACTGCTCTTGCCGCACTCGTTTCGCCAAATGCCGCTATTCAGAACTTTCGCTATCTTGAAAGCGAAGGCGCCCTAACCCGTTTCGGATTTTACGAGTCGATTGACTATACGCCGGTACGTCTGCCGCCAAAAAAGGATAGCGTGGTAATCCGTGCTTTTATGGCACATCACCAGGGAATGATTCTGGTCGCGCTTAATAATCTGCTTCACGGCGACATCATGCAGAAACGTTTTCATGCCGATCCGCTGGTCCAGGCAACAGAATTGCTGCTTCAGGAACGAATACCGGCTGGCACCGCCGCCTGGCACCCACGGGCCGAAGAAGTATTGTCAGGCAGTGTGAACAGACAGCTTTCGGGGAGAGTTACCCGGACTTTCGATACGCCGGATCTGCCGACGCCCCGCGTTCAAATACTTTCAAATAGTTCGTATTCCGTGATGATAACCAATTCGGGGGCAGGCTATTCGATGTTCAACCGCTTAGCCGTTACCCGCTGGAGGGAAGATACGACCCGCGATTCGTCGGGCAGTTTCATCTACCTGCGGGATGTCGCAAGCAGCGAGGTTTGGTCCGGCGGATACCAGCCGCTCTGTAAGCGTTCGGAGTTTTATGAGGTAGCATTCTCAGAAGATAAAGCGGTCATTAGACGTCGTGACGGCAAAATTGCAACAACTACTGAAATAATCGTGTCGCCCGAAGACAATGCGGAGATCAGGCGTGTTTCGATCACGAACAATTCATCGAATACACGCGAGATCGAAGTAACAAGTTATGCGGAGATCGTTCTGGTTCCACAGGCAGACGACGCAGCGCACCCGGCATTTAGCAACCTTTCTATTGAAACTGAATTCAACTCAAGTGAAAATGCGCTAATTGCCAAACGCCGTCCGCGTTCCGAAGAGGATGAGACGGTCTGGGCGATCCATACCATTGCGACCGATGGCGAAACGATCGGGTCGGTTCAGTATGAGACGGATCGTGCCCGCTTTTTAGGCCGCGGATACGACCCTCGTAAGCCGATCGCCGTGATGGAAGATCGCCCCCTTTCTAACACGGTGGGTGCGGTCCTAGATCCCATCTTTTCTTTACGGTACTGTATTCGCGTCCAACCGCACGAAACCGTCCGTATTTCGTTTTCGACGGCGGTCGCATATTCATATGCGGAAGCGATTCGGCTGGCCGATAAGTACCGTGAGGTCAAAATCTTTGAACGTGAAGCCGCTTTGGCGTGGACTCGCTCTCAAGTCGAAATGCGTCATTTGAACGTTGACCCGGCCAATGCTTATCTATTTCAGCGACTCGCGGCACACATCCTGTATTCCGACATTTCTTTGCGAGTTCGTTCCGCAGTTTTGGCCCTCAATTCAAGAGCCCAGTCCGATCTATGGGCGTACGGCATAGGAGGTGATCTCCCAATTGTCCTTATTCGTATAAATCGCACTGAAGATTTAACTCAAGTCAAGCAGCTTCTATACGCTCACGAATACCTGCGGCTTAAAGGTTTGATCTTTGATCTCGTAATTTTGAACGAGCATCCATCGAATTATATTCAATCTTTGCACGACGAACTGCTTAGTCTTGTTAGAACATGTGGCCAGTTCGATTCACTAGATAAAAACGGTGGAGTATTTATCAAACGTTCCGATCAGATCCCGGAGGCAGATCGGATTCTTTTGCACACGGTCGCTCGGGCCGTGATCGTCGCCGAACGCGGCGATTTCGAAGATGAGGTCCTGCGCCGGCCGATAGAGGCTGAGTTGCCAAAAGAATTTGTTGCCCGGCTATCACAGCGTTCGTATCCGGAAACCTTAAACGCCGAGCCGAATTTATCGTTTTTCAACGGCCTCGGCGGCTTTAGCCCGACGGGACGGGAATATGTCACCATCCTCGGTAACGGGCAGTGGACGCCCGCGCCCTGGCTCAACGTTATTGCTAATGAAAATTCCTTCGGATTTCAGGTCTCCGAAACGGGATCGGGCTTTACGTGGTCGGTCAACAGCCGTGAAAATCGTCTGACTCCCTGGTCAAACGATGCGGTCAGCGATCCGCCGGGCGAGGTCATTTATTTGCGGGATGAAGAATCTGGAACGTTATGGTCTCCGACACCACTGCCAATAAGAGGAGCCGAGCCGTACACTATCAGACACGGACATGGCTACACGATCTTTGAACATCAAAGCCACGGGATCGAGCAGGAACTCACTTTATTCGTGCCGCTTGATGCGCCGGTCAAAATTTCACTTCTGCGCCTGCGTAATCGAACAAACCTTGATCGTAAACTGAGTGTTACTAATTACAATGAACTTGTCTTAGGCTTTGATCGAAGCCGGACCGTTCCTTACGTCGTCACGGAAAGCGAAAAGGCAGATGGCTATATTCTCGCGCGGAATAGGTACAACAATGAATTTGCGGATCGAATCGCATTCGTCGCTACAAATCAAAAAGTAGACTCGCTAACGTGTGACCGGAAAGAATTTTTGGGAAGAAACGGAAATCTAGAACAGCCAGCGGCACTGCTACGTGCAAAATTATCCGGGCGAGCCGGCGCCGGCCTCGACTCGTGTGCGGCACTTCAGACAATTATTGAACTTGAGCCGGACGAAGAAATAGAAATAATCTTTTTGATCGGCGAAGGGGAATCAAACGGTGAAGTAAAAGATATTATTTCCAGATTTCGAGATATTTCTGAGGTCAAAGAGTCTTTCACCAAAGTTCGAGCGTATTGGGACGAAATGCTCGGCGCTGTTGAAATCCGTACGCCTGACATGGCGCTGAATACGATAGTCAATCGCTGGCTTCTGTATCAAACCCTCGCCTGTCGAGTTTGGGCCCGTTCCGCCTTTTATCAATCCGGCGGTGCTTTCGGTTTCCGCGACCAACTTCAGGACGTGTTGTCGCTGGTTTACACAAAGCCGGAAATTGCACGTGAACAGATCCGGATCGCCGCCGCCCACCAGTTCAAGGAAGGCGATGTGCAGCATTGGTGGCACCCACCTACAGGCCGCGGCGTGCGAACTCGAATTTCGGATGATCTGCTTTGGCTGCCGTTTGTCACGAGCTTTTATGTCAACGTAACGGGTGATACATCTTTTCTTGATGAGATCGTTCCTTTTATCGACGCACCTCTGCTTATTGAAGGGCAAAACGATTCTTACACGCAACCATCAGTTTCGTCGGAATCAGCCAGTGTATTTGAACACTGCGCCCGAGCCATCGATCACAGTTTGGCCGTCGGGGCGCATGGCCTGCCTCTAATGGGGACGGGAGACTGGAACGACGGAATGAATATGGTCGGCCCAGAAGGAAAGGGGGAAAGCGTCTGGGTAGGGTGGTTTTTAATTAATACGATCACCGATTTTATGCCGTTTTGCCGTGGACGCACCGAGGAAGATCGCGAGAAACAATATATTAAACATATCGCCGGACTGAAAACCGCGCTTAAAAAGAATGGTTGGGACGGAAATTGGTTCCGTCGCGCATATTTCGACGACGGAACACCCCTGGGTTCAGCGGAAAACGAAGAGTGCCGGATCGACTCGATCTCACAAACCTGGAGCGTAATTTCCGGCGCCGGAAATCAGCATCAAGCGACGCGGGCAATGGCTTCGGTCGACGAATATCTGATTCGGCGCGGTGACGGGATCGTTCTGTTATTTACTCCTCCGTTCGACAAAGGCCCTCTGAGTCCTGGTTATATCAAGGGCTACGTGCCCGGGGTGCGTGAGAACGGCGGTCAGTATACACATGCCGCCGTATGGACAATAATTGCGTATGCAATGCTCGGCGACGGCGATAAAGTAGGGGAACTTTTTGCCTTGCTCAATCCGATCAACCATGCCGGGACGCGTGCCGGAC
>JBDTMK010000238.1:0-5464 GCA_039934315.1 Pyrinomonadaceae bacterium
CAGAAGTTTCCGGGAAAGAAGCTTCGCTTTGAACCGGGCTGTGATCCGAAGTGCGAGACTGATGCAGGATTTGCAAAAGCGGTCGACGCGGCGAAGGATTCAGATTTCACGATCGTTGTCGTTGGCGAATCTTCGGACATGAGCGGCGAGGCTGCATCGCGAAGCAACATCGATCTTCCCGGCCGGCAGCTGGATCTTGTGAAGGCAATTCACGCTACCGGAAAACCGTATGCAGTCGTGCTGATCAACGGGCGGCCTTTGACACTAAACTGGGTGGCGGAAAACTCGCCCGCGATCCTCGAGGCGTGGTTTCCAGGAACGATGGCCGGACCAGCTATCGTGGACACACTGTTCGGTGATTCAAATCCCGGTGGAAAATTACCGATCACTTTTCCGCGTTCCGTTGGGCAGATTCCTCTTTACTACAATCATAAAAATACGGGCCGGCCTTTCAAAGCCACTGAGAAATACACATCGAAATATCTCGACATCCCGAACTCGCCGCTGTACCGGTTCGGTCATGGCCTTAGCTACACGCAGTTTCGTTTGGGCAATCTGCAGCTCGACAAAGAACAGATCCTGCCAACGGGAACGCTGAAGCTTTCAGTCGATGTTGAGAACATCGGCAAAAGGGCCGGCGACGAAACCGTTCAGCTTTACATCAACGATGTCGCGGCAACTGTCACGAGGCCTGTCAAAGAGCTGCGCGGATTTAGACGCGTTACGCTGCAGCCCGGACAGAAACAGAAAGTAGACTTCACCCTCACGTCGAAAGAGCTCGCCTTTCTGGATCGCGATCTTAAACCCGTCGTCGAGCCTGGATCGTTCATCGTATATGTCGGGACAAGCAGCGAAGGTGGTTTGCAGTCGACTTTCGACGTCGTCAACTCCTTGACCGCCGGGCAGTCTGGCATGCTTCCGTCAGCGAATGAACCTGTTGATCGCCCGCCTGCCGCGCCGGTGCCGACTGGGGCGATCAGCTCGGCCGATGACGCGTTTCTCGACGATCTGCAGAAGCGAGAATTTCAATATTTTTGGGATCACTCCGATCCGAAGACCGGATTGACGCTCGACCGCACGCGCACCGACGGAACTCCTCCGCCGGCCGGTGAGAGCCATCACAAAGTCGCGAGCATCGCCTCGACCGGCTTCGCCTTGAGCGGTTATTGCATTGCCGCGGACCGCGGTTGGGTTCCCGCCGCCGAGGCGAAAGAGCGCACGCGAAACACTCTCGATTTTTTCGCCAACCGGCAGGAACAGAAGAACGGCTGGTTCTATCACTTTGTCGATCAGGAAAGCGGCGACCGGCGTTGGAAAAGCGAGCTCTCGTCGATCGACACCGCCCTTTTATTAGGCGGTGTGCTCACGGTCAAAAATTGTTTTAAAGACGACAAGGAGATCGTCGCCCTTGCTGACAAGATCTACGACCGGGTCGATTTCAGATGGATGCTCAATGGTGATCCGTCTCTGCCCTCGCACGGCTGGCGGCCGGAAAGCGGTTTCATCCCGAACCGCTGGCACGATTACAGCGAGCAGATGATCCTCTACCTGCTGGCGATCGGATCGCCGCGATCAGCGATCCCCGCTCGCTCATGGTACGCATGGGAACGGACGTGGCAGGAGTACCGGCAGTACAAATATCTAGCGGCGGTTTCGCCGCTTTTCATTCACCAGTTTTCGCACGCATGGGTGGATTTTCGAAACCGTCGCGAAAGACTTTCGCCTAATGTCGATTACTTTGAAAATTCGATAAAGGCGACGATGGCGCAGCGCCAGTTTTTCATCGACGTCCTGAGCAAAGAGTTTCCAAATTACTCAGCTAACATTTGGGGGCTGACCGCATCCGACAGCGCGAAAGGGTATGTCGCGTGGGGAGCACCGCCGCGGCACCCAGATACTGATGGGACGGTTGTTCCGTACGCGGCCGCAGGCTCGTTGATGTTCACGCCCGATATTTCACTTGCAGCCCTGAAAGAAATGAAGCGCGTGTACGGAGAAAAAGTTTACGGCCGATACGGCTTTGCCGATGCATTCAACCCACAGACGGGCTGGGTCAATCCGGATGTGATCGGAATCGATCTTGGAATCGCATTACTGAGTATCGAAAATTTACGGAGCGGAAAAGTCTGGTACTGGTTCATGCAGAATGATGAAATTCGGCGGGCGATGCGACGAGTATCGCTATACTAATCAACGACGAAGTCGTCCAAAGCGCTCGGTGTAAGCGCGGTGTATCGGCTTCGTCATGTTTCGTGTATTTCGTGTTTTTCGTCGCTAGCTTTTTTCGCGTCGTTTAGTGTGAGTTCGTGGTTGCAGTCCTACAAAGGTTTTAGACCACGGAATTCACCGAAGGACATCGAACAACACGGAGCAAGTTAGAAGAATGCCAATCCTCGAAATGAAAAACATCGTGAAAGAGTTCCCGGGAGTCCGGGCACTCGACGGTGTCAGCTTCACACTGGAAGAAGGCGAGTTCCACGCGCTCGTCGGTGAGAACGGTGCCGGTAAGTCGACGCTGATGAAAGTGCTTTCGGGGGTTTACCCACACGGCACGTACGAAGGCGAGATACTCGTAAACGGTGAGACGCGATTGTTTTCCGGCATTCGAGATTCGGAGAAAGCCGGTGTCGCGATCGTATTTCAGGAATTGTCGTTGGTAAAAGAGCTGACGGTGGGCGAGAACATTTTTCTCGGGCGTGAGCCTGCCCAACTCGGAATCATTAATTGGTCCGCGCTATATCATCAGGCTTCGAAGCTTCTAAACGATCTTCATTTGCCGATTGACCCGAGTATCGAGGTCGGCAGCCTCGGTATCGGCCAGCAGCAACTGGTCGAGATCGCCAAAGCCCTGTCGCAGAATGCACGCATTCTCGTACTCGATGAACCGACGGCAGCACTCACGGAATCCGAAGTCGAGACGCTGTTTGGAATTTTGCGCGAGTTGAACGCCCGCGGCGTCGGGATTATTTACATCTCGCACAAGCTCGATGAGGTTTTCGCGATGGCCAACCGCATCACTGTCCTGCGTGACGGCAAAACGGTCGGCACACACTCGGCTGCCGAGCTCACAAAAGATAAAGTCATCTCCGCGATGGTCGGACGCGAGGTCGGCGATATTTTTCCAAAAACCGATCACCAACTCGGCGAGCCTGCCTTGGAAGTGAAAGGCCTGACAGTTTTCTCGGCAGACGGCAATCGCAGAAAGCTGGTCGACGACGTTTCTTTCAGTGTCCGAAAAGGCGAGGTACTGGGGATCGCCGGGCTTATGGGCTCGGGCCGCACGGAGACGCTGATGTCGATCTTCGGCGCGATACCGAATGAAAGTACACGCGAGGTTTATGTCGACGGCCGACGGGTTGTGATCGATTCCCCGTCTGACGCGATCGAGAACGGTATTGGATTCGTGACCGAAGATCGCAAACGCTACGGCCTCATCCTCGAGCAAACGATACTCGACAACGTAACACTGGCTGGACTGAAAAAAATATCCGGTGCGTTTTTGACGAACAGGACGCGGGAAGCATTGGCGGCGGATGGGCCAATGAAGTCTCTTCGTATCAAGGCGAACTCGCCGCTGACCGTGACTGGCACTCTCTCAGGCGGCAATCAGCAGAAGGTCGTGCTCGGGAAGTGGCTTCTAACAAACCCGAAGGTGCTTTTCCTCGACGAGCCAACGCGCGGGATCGACGTCGGGGCAAAGCAGGAGATCTACGCCGAAATTAATAAGCTCGCTAAAGCGGGGCTTGCGATCGTACTTGTTTCATCAGAGCTGCCGGAGGTACTCGGTCTTTCGGACCGGATTCTGGTTCTCCGCGAAGGAAAAGTTGCGGGCGAATTCTCACGCACCGAGGCATCGCCCGAGCGCGTAATGGCGGCGGCAACCGGCACCGTCGAGAGTGCGGTAATGGTTTGAGATTTCGAGAGGTTGAGTAACCGCCAAGTTTTTTTGAACGCGGATTGGGCGGATTAGGCGGATTAAATCCGGATCAGAGCAAGAATTGTTTATCAAAAGAAAAATCGCTGTTTCAAATCCGCCCGATCCGCCAAATCCGCGTTCAAGAAAAGTGCGTTAACCCGATATGACTGAGCAAACAAAATCAAAACTAACCGGATCGTCGCTGCGTGCCTACATTATGATCGCCGTGCTCGGCCTGATCTGGGTGTATTTTCACTGGGCGACGAATTACGTTTTTCTCACGTCGCGAAATCTTTCGAATCTGATGACGCAGATGTCCGTGACGGGAATTCTTGCGGTCGGCATGCTGATGGTGATCGTTTCGGGCAACATCGATCTGTCAGTTGGCTCGGTTCTCGGATTCGCCGGCGGCATCGCGGCGTTCAGTCTTGCCAATCTTGGTTATGGAATTCCGGTGTCCATCGCATTCGCGATTCTCGTCGGCACTTTGATCGGGCTTTTCCACGGGGCGCTGACGGCGTACCTCAACATCCCCGCGTTCATCGTAACGCTCGGCGGTTTGCTTGCGTGGCGAGGCGCCGTAAAGTGGCTGCTCAGCGGCAACACGATCCCGATATCCGAAGACACGTTCAAGGCCATCGGTCAGAGCAATCTGTCGCCGACGTCGGGTTGGATACTCGCCGCCGTCGGCATCCTGTTCGTTCTGTTCTTGGCGTACCGGCGAGCAAACGCGGTCAAAGAATACGGACTTGGTGAACCGAACTATTTGAAAGAGACGCTCGCCGCGATCATTCCGATCGGCGCCATTGCCGCGTTCATCTGGGTAATGAATTCGTATCTTGGTGTACCGATCCCGGTTTTGATACTTCTCGCTGTAGCCCTTCTCGGCGCATTTCTCACAAACTCAACAACGTTCGGCCGCTATCTTTACGCCATCGGAGGCAACGCCGACGCTGCGCGGCTTTCAGGAATTAACAACAAGCGAAACATCCTGAAAGTTTACGCACTGCTCGGTGCATTGACCGGCGTCGCGTCGTTGATCTTCACGGCCCGCGTCGGCAGCGCCGCTCCTGACGCCGGTGTACTGAAAGAGCTCGACGCGATCGCGGCGTGCGTTATTGGGGGAGCATCTCTCGTCGGCGGCCGCGGCACGATCTTCGGAGCGTGCGTCGGCGCTCTTATCATGGCGAGCCTCGACAACGGAATGTCGCTCCTTAACGTCCGCGATTTCATGCAGGATATTATCAAGGGATCGATTCTTGTCGCTGCGGTGGGATTGGATATGGCGGGAAGAAAGCAGGGATAAGAGGATAAGATCAGTGAAAAACTAAAAGTGAAAAACTAAGAGTTAGGAGGAGTCAAAGCTCTTAACTTTTAGTTTTCACTTTTAGTTTTTCACTTTTCCTGTCTATCCACCTATGAAACTCATTGTCCGCGACGCTGGTGTGAAGTCAGCATCGTTTATCCGGTGGCGAGGTTCTTTTTTCAAAGTTACATGCTCGATGAATTCAACAAGATGCGCTGCTACCCGATCATCTTCAAGAACGC
>JBDTMK010000239.1:0-5446 GCA_039934315.1 Pyrinomonadaceae bacterium
GAAGAATCGATCCGGTACAAGGAAATGCTTCCCGCCGAACTGTCGACCCGAGCATCCGAGTTGACTCTCGGGCAGCTTGTCGCTTTGAGATTCGCCGGCAATGAAGAATTATCGGAGCTTTTGAGACGCACTTGCGACCAGGAGTTTGCGACGGCCAAAGAGATCAAGCAGGCTGTGAAGAATTGGCGCGGCGATTATCACCGCGTGTAATGAGTGATCGCTGGGTGGGGGAACTTTACGCCAGCTCGCGGGTCACCATCTTTTGCATTGCCGGAAACCTGTCCAGGTTTTCAAGTGCCCTGAGAACGATTTGAAACATCGGTTCTATGAACGGGACGAAATACGTTTTTCCGCGATTGACCGACTGAAACGAGAAGGTCCCAATCGCCTTCAGACAGCGCTGTATCGTTTGCAGCCGGAACTCTTCGGCAAATGCCGCCTCGTCGATTTCCGCAAGTCCCAAACTTTTCCTCTCGCGCAAGAAAAAACTACGTTTCTCGGCAAGCCATTCGGTCGACTGCGGCTCTGTCACACGGTCCAGGAGAAAAGAAACCAGATCATATGCGGTCGAGCCGAGACGTGCGTCCTGGTGATCGATTATCCGTAGCTGATTGTTCTGGTCAAGCATTAAATTGGCGGCATGAAAGTCGCGATGGCAGAGCACGCAGGCTTTCGTTTCCAGTTCGCGCGCCAGTTCAAGAAACTCAGCCGCGAGTGCTGCGTCTTCATCAATCGGGAGCGTCTCTGCTTTATAAGTAGTGAAGTAGTGGGTCTTGAAAAACTCGAATTCCCACATCAGCTTTTCTGTATCGAAACTTAGCCGCGAAGCGATGGAATTCAAGTCAAAGGCTTTCTGCGTGGCGGCCTGTATCCGCGGGATCATCGCCACAGCTTTTAAAGTCAGAGATTCGCGTGTCTCCGCATCAGCTTTAACGAGTTCATCCCTCAGAATACGGTCCCCAAGATCTTCCTGAACAATCACACCAAGGTTTTCGTCGAAATCAAAAATGCATGGGACAGGGAGGCCGGCTTTCTCGAAGAGATTCGTTACGTCGATGTAACTCTGCTCAGCGGCGTTGAACGGCTCGGGATAGACGCACGCGATGGCTGTTCCTTTGCGCCACATAATACGAAAATATTCACGCGTCGAGGCGTCCTGAGTCAGTCGCTCGACTGGCCCAGCTTGAGTGCGTGAACTCAAGAATGTTTCGAGCCTTGTGAGGAAGTCTGGCATAGGTGTACGACAGACTTTCCAGTCCGTCCCGACGGACTGGTGGGCCTGATGTGTTTTTCAATTCAAAGGAACAATATAATTCTCGCCCTGAATATATCCCTTCAAGGCTTTCTCAGGAATTTCCGTACAGTTACGCACCATGTCGGCGCGCACTATAGCTGCATTCTCGAAATTCTCTCCAGCCGGAATTGAAACCCCGTCGGCGATGATCGTGCGGTAGAGGTTTGCATCATCCCCAATAGTCACGTCGTCCCAGATCACCGAATCACGAACTGTCGACCCCGCCGCCAAAGAAGAGTTCTTGCCTTTGATGACGTCGACGCCGTCCATCATCGCGAGCGATATGTCCAGATAACGAGGGATCGTCGAAAGCTCGTACCAGTTTCCGTCAGCGACATGGGCCGCGATCTTTTCACCCTTCTCGAGCGCCGGACGGTAAACGATCGGAACGATATCGGAGTAAATGCCGGATGGAATGTATTCGAAAACGCGCGGATCGAGAATGTGGATCCCCGTAAACATCAGAGGTGTCACGATCTCATGTTCCGTGTCACGGATCTCATCTTCGGTCAGGGGCTTCGCCATATCGCCGAATCGAGTAACGCAGTCGCCTTCCGTTTCAACGATGGTGAATTTCTCCCGTTTGACGTTTGGCTTCAGGACCATTGTCGCCAATGCGCCCGAACTCCTGTGGGTCTCGACAGCTGCAGCAATATCAATATCGCTAATTATCTTTCCGTTAACTATTAGGAAGGGCTCGTCTCCAAGAAGGTGTCGAGCGTTGTCTAAGGCTCCGGCCGTACCGAGTATTTTCGGCTCCTCAACCGTGTATTCGATATGCACCCCGAAATCGCTTCCATCGCCGAGAGCGGATCTAACCGAACCCGGCTGATGGTGCAAGTTGACGATGATGTCGTTAAATCCAAACTTCGCGACGTATTCGGCGACGTAGCCGACCAACGGCTTTCCGAGAAACGGAATTGCCGGCTTGGTCCGGTCGATAGTTAAAGGAAAAAGCCGCGTTCCGAAGCCTGCGGCCAATATCATCGCTTTCATGCTTTTGCAGAATAAATACGAATCTACTTTACGTTAAGGATCGGGCGTTCGACAAACTACGAGTCGTACCGCATGAACTAAAAAAGCTGCGGCCCGAAGACCGCAGCTTTTTCGAAATGACCGATCAGTGCGATCAGTGCGCGTTGTAGTTCGCTACCGGATAGTCGCCGTTCTGGCCGAAGGGCTGCGTAGTAACTGCCGACGTCGCGACGTTCCTTATCCAGAACGCGCTTTGCCCTGATGCTGCACTCGGACGCCAGATCGCGAAATCGGTTCGTCCGTCGCCATCGTAGTCGCCCTGGGTCGGGAAGTCCGTTGCCGAAAGTCCCCACGCCGTATTAACTGCGCCTGGCGAATTAGTCTGGCTCGAGTAGTATGACCAAATGAGCTGGCCGCCTGAACCGCGCACAACCGCATAATCAGTCTTGCCGTCGCCATCGTAGTCTCCCGGAACAATCACGTCATTCGGAGTGCCCCAAGGTCCGAAGACCGAGACAGCACCGGTCGAAAGCATCGTCCAGAAAACAGCGTTGCCGCCACCGGCATTGCGCTGCACCGAGAAGTCGTTAGAACCGTTTCCGTCGAAGTCACCCGGGTTCGGAAAATCTCCGTTCTGACCCCAGGGAATATAGAAGACGGGTCCACTGGTCGATGTTCGGTAGTACCAGAAACTCTGATCTCCTGGCGCAGCGCCGCCGCGATAGACAGCGACATCGTCTTTTCCGTCGCCATCGTAGTCTCCGACAACTGACGGATCATCACCGGTCGTTCCGAGACTCGTCTTGGTAAGCGTAAAGCCGTTGCTGTTCAGAATATAGAAGTAAGAATCTGGAGCGATACCCGGCCGGTAGACCGCGACATCGTCCTTGCCATCACCGTCAAAATCTCCACTAACGAACTCGTCGGAGGCTAGACCCCAAGCATAAGCTCGGGTCGGGCCTCCGCTCGAGGGCTGGATGAACCAGGTTACCTGACCGGCTGGGCCTCCGCCCGTGTTTCGCACGACAGTGGGATCCGTTCTGTGGTCGCCATCGTAGTCAAGTGCAGCATCCGCGGTCGCGACCGCCCCACCCGGTGTATACGAGAATGTGTCGATCCCGATGTAGTTCGAGTTGTCTCCGGTAGGTCCGCCCAACGTCACAAAGTAACGGAAAGCGACACGGCCGCTTGCTCCGCCGCCGGGGAGTCCAGACAACGTGAGCGTAAATTCCGTCCACACTTCGGGGTAACCGCCTACGGCCAATGTCGGATTGATGGATGTCAACACGGTCGTGAAGTCGCCAACTGCCGCCGAACCCGTACCGACATTTGTACTCGCGCCATTCGTTGAAAGACGCACTTCTAGTCTGTCGGGAAACGGATTTTTGGTTGGATTCCGTGTCCAGAACTTGATCACGTCGCCGTTGTTAAATGTACGATTTGGGGTGAGCAACCAAACGCTGATCGTGTTTGTGCCGGTCGTCGCATTGAAGTTTGATCCAATGTAAGAGTTTGTCGCTCCTGCTTGGGCTGTAAATACAGCGGGGTTGCCCTGGAACCAGTTAGTGGTCCCGACCGGTACGCTGTTGTTTTGAAGAAACCATCCCGCTGCGGGAAGGGTTGTGATGTTATCGAAGGCTTCAGTGATCGCTTGTGCTCGGGCGCTGTTTACGCCGAGGACGACCCAGAGGCCAAGAATAATGAACGAGGTAACGGCGTTAATGCGAAATAACCGCCGATAGGTAGTAAAAGAAGTCACAGTTTTCCCTCCTTAGAAATATCAGATCTACTCGGATAAAAGGTAGTGGGACAATAATCCAACTTAGAATTCCGCGCGGTTCGCCCGAAGAATTAAGCCTTGAATTAGTGTAAATCTGATGAAAGTAAAACCTTTTACAAATTCTTTGTCAATGAAAATGCGGCGCGGGAGGCGGACTGAATCGCGCGACCCAAGCTCACTAAAAAATAAGGCCTGGATGACTTCGTGTCGTCCAGGCCATGAATGATCGGAAACCATAACTTTCCGCAGGGTGATCAAATCACCTACTTGCGGGGTTCCCGCATCAGTGCTGGTTAAAGCTCGCGATCTCGCGATCAGTGCGAGTTATAGTTCGCAACCGGGTAATCTCCGTTTAGTCCCCATGCAACCACAGTCGTTGCCCCGTTGCCTGAATTACGCGACCAGAAGAAGTTCTGACTTGGATCTGCATTTGGTCTCCAAATAGCAAAGTCCGTCTTGCCGTCGCCGTCATAGTCGCCCTGGGTGGGAAAGTCCGTTGCCGAATTTCCCCAGAATGCGGCCACCGACTGGGTTCCCGCGATGGAGCTAGGATCATAGGCCCAAAGGATCGCGCCGCTAACACCACGAATCGTTGCGATATCCGTTTTACCATCGCCGTCGTAGTCACCGGGAACGATCACATCGGTTGGTGTCCCGAAAATGATGGTGTCGTCCGGAGCCGTCGTCAAGTTCCTCCAGAATGCCGCGTTTCCACCACCTCCATTACGCTGGATCACGAAGTCATTGCTTCCATCACCATCATAATCACCCGGTGCCGGGAAGTCGCCTTGCTGGCCCCATCCAACTACAGTTACCGGACCAGCCGGAGCCGTACGGTAATACCAGAAACTAGGATTTCCGGCCAATGCTCCCGGACGGTATACCGCGAGGTCCGCTTTGCCGTCGTTATTATAGTCGCCGACCACAGTCGGATCGTCGCCGGATTGGCCAAAGGGTTCGGCGCGGACAGTGTTTCCGTTGCTCTGCAAGATATACCAGGTGGCCACCGTGGCAGGACCCGGACGCCAGACGGCGAAATCGTCTTTCAGGTCACCGTCATAATCTTCCGGCAAAAAGTAATCGGTAGCGATACCCCACGCGGCACCTGACGGGGAGCCGCCATTATTTAGGATGAACCAAGTGATCTGACCCATAGGACCACCGCCGGTGTTTCGGACGACTGCATAGTCGCTCTTACCATCGCCGTTGAAATCAACCGGTGCATCAGCCGCAACCCCGGAACCTCCCGTCAAAGTGAGCGTTGCCGCGGAAACGGCACCCGTATCACCACCACCGCCGTCGGTCACGCGGAGCGTCCACGTTCCGTTTGACGTCGGAACTCCGGAAAATGCAGCTGTCAAGTTCGTCGGAGGTTGCGGATTGGTTGCACCAGCCCC
>JBDTMK010000240.1:0-5427 GCA_039934315.1 Pyrinomonadaceae bacterium
TTGTTCTTTACGAATCGCACAAATAAAAAATCCAAAAGCTATTCCAAAAAAAAACGCCGCGAAAAAATAGTTTCCTGCGATGAAAAAAAAACTTGACAATTTTTTTTCAAATTATGTTACGTTAATCGAGGCTACTAAAGCTCTATCTTATTTCAATCACGAGAAAAAAAACTATGGCAACAGCAAAAAAAGCAACAGCAAAGAAAAAACCGGCAGCGAAAAAAACCGCTGCTAAGAAACCCGCGGCGAAAAAAGCCGCTGCTAAAAAACCAGCAGCTAAAAAAGCTGCTCCGAAGAAAGCCGCAGCTAAGAAGCCGGCAGCAAAGAAAGCTGCTCCGAAAAAGAAAGCTGCAGCAAAGAAACCGGCAGCTAAAAAAGCTGCTCCGAAAAAGAAAGCTGCTCCGAAGAAATCAGCCGCTAAGCGGAAGAGATAACCTTCGAGACATAAACAAAAAAGGCCTGGCAGAAATGCCGGGCCTTTTCTTTTTCAGAAATGGTTTACGTCGTATCAGTAATTCAACTTCAGCTCATTAGCTTCTGCCGATACGCTGACGCTTCCACCATGCACAAGTCTTCCAAAGAGAATTTCATTCGCGAGGGGCTGCTTTATCTTCTCATGTATCAGGCGCGCCATCGGACGCGCACCGTATCGCGAGTCGAAACCGTTCGCCGCCATCCATTCCCGTGCTGCCGCGTCCAATTTCACAATCACCCGTTTCTCGGCAAGCTGCCCGTTTAGCTCGTTGATAAATTTATCGACGATAAGCTTGATGACCTCGACATCGAGCGCTTTGAAGGGAACCCACGCATCCAGTCGATTTCGAAATTCGGGCGTGAACGTGCGTTCGATAACCCCTTTCGCGTTTCCTTTAGTATCGGACGTGTTGCGGAACCCCACGCCGCCGGACGAAAGCTCGCGCGCTCCGGCATTCGTCGTCATTATCAGGATCACATTCCGGAAGTCGGCCTTTTTTCCGTTATTATCGGTCAACGTCGCCGAGTCCATTACCTGCAGCAACAAGTTGAAAAGATTCGGATGCGCCTTTTCGATCTCATCCAGCACAAGCACCGCGTGCGGTGTCCGCATGATCGCTTCGGTCAGCAGCCCACCCTGGTCGAAACCGACATATCCCGGCGGCGCGCCGATCAACCGTGAAACCGTATGCGGCTCGGCATACTCGCTCATGTCAAAACGGATAAATTCAACGCCAAGCGTTTCGGCGAGCTGCTTGGAAACTTCGGTCTTGCCGACACCGGTTGGGCCCGAGAATAAAAACGAGCCGACCGGTTTTGTCTGATGACCGAGACCGGCACGCGAGATCTGAATCGCGTCGACGATCCGGTCGACCGCCTCGTCCTGGCCGAAGATAACTTTCTTGATATCGTCTCGCAGACTTTTTAAACGCGTCTTCTCATCGGCAACAACCGTCTTCGGCGGGATCTTCGCCATTCGCGCGATCGTGTTCTCTACCATCTGCACCGAGACTTTCTTCGGACGCTTGTTCGCCGGCATTAACTTCACTGCCGCTCCAACCTCGTCGATCACGTCGATCGCCTTGTCGGGCAAAAACCGGTCGTTAATATATTTTCCCGCGAGCTCCGCCGCCGTCTTCAAAGATTCGTTGCTGTAGCGCACGCCGTGATGCAATTCGTAAAATTTCTTCAGCCCCTTCAGGATCTGGTACGTTTCCTCGATGGTAGGTTCGCCGATCTCGATCTTTTGAAAACGCCTCGCTAGGGCGCGATCGCGTTCGAACGCGGCCTTGTACTCACTGAACGTCGTGGAGCCAATACAACGCAGCTCGCCGGCCGCGAGTGCAGGTTTCAAAATATTTGACGCATCCATCGAACCACCCTGTACCGAACCGGCGCCGACGATCGTATGGATCTCGTCAATAAAAAGGATGGCATTCGGATGTTTCTTCAACTCGCTGACGATCGATTTAAAACGCTGCTCAAAATCTCCGCGGTAGCGCGTCCCCGCGAGCACCGCGCCCATATCAAGCGCAAAAACTCTCGCGTCCTTCAAAACGTCGGGCACATCGCCTTCGCTGATCTTCAACGCAAGCCCTTCGGCGAGCGCGGTTTTTCCGACACCCGGTTCACCGACATAAAGCGGATTATTTTTCTTTCGCCGACACAGGACCTGGATGGTCCGCTCGATCTCCGCTGTGCGCCCGACGATCGGATCGATCTGTCCGTTTGCAGCACGTTCGACTAGTTCTTCAGTAAAACTTTCGAGCGGCTTTTTCCGCTCACCCGGTGAGATGCCCGCGAACTCGTCATCGTCGAACGGCTCCGAAAACGGGCCGCCCGTATCGATCTTCGAGATCCCATGCGAAATGTAGTTCAGGATATCGAGCCGCGTCACGCCCTGCTGCAGCAGCAGGTACACGGCGTAGCTCTGCTCCGCTTGATAGAATGCGGCGAGAATATTGCCTCCATCCACTGCCGATTGCCCGCTGCCTTCCGCCTGCAAAACGGCATACTGAATGATCGATTGAAATGTGGATGTAAGTTCCGGCAGCTGCCTCGAGCCCTCGGGCATTTTTTCCAGAACGTCGCGAAAGTAGTCCAGCAGAGAATCGCGAAGCGTCTGTAGATCGGCCCCGCAATGTGTGAGCACATCCACCGCAGAGCTGTTTCGAACCAGCGCGTAGAGCAGATGCTCGAGCGTTACATATTCGTGCTTATACTTAACCGCGACGTCAACGGCTTCGCTCAGCGTTTCTTCTAATTCCTTGGTCAGCATTTTCCTCTAAACCTCATGCGGCTGAACGGCCGCCCATAAATATTTTCGTCTTTTCCCCGGGCATTTTCAATCAGATCAGATTCTCCCCAAAACAAAGCTATAAAACTCTGACACCCGAGCGGCCGATATCGGACGAATAGATCTTGAATTCGATGCCCGTCTTTTCAAAGATACTCCGCATCTGCGTCACAATTTTAGATGCATCTTCGAGCGATGCGCTTAGCATGAAAATCGACGGTCCCGAACCTGAGATGCCTCCGCCGATTGCACCGGCTGCGAGCGAGGCGGCTTTGATCTCGTCGAATTTTGGTATTAGAGACTTTCTCGCGGGCTCGACAATGAGATCTTCCATCGATCGGGAGAGCAGCTCATGATCTCCCCGCGCGAGCGCTGCGACAAACGCGCCGAGGTTTGACCATTGACGGATCGCGTCGCTCAACGGTATCTGCTTCGGCAACAAGTCCCTCGCGTCGGATGTTCGGATCTCGATCTGGGGATGGATCACTGTTGCATATAGCGTCGCAAATTCCAGCGATACGATATCCAGCGGTTCGATGGACCGAACCAACGTGAACCCGCCATAGATGCACGGCGCGACGTTATCGGCGTGTGGTGCACCGGACGCGAGTCGCTCGCCTTGCATTGCGAACTCAACAAGTTCTTGTTTTGAGAAGCGGTCGTTCAGGATGCGATTCGCCGCTACAACGGCGCCCGACGAACTGGAGGCGCTCGAACCGATCCCGCTTCCCGGCTTGATGCCCTTCGTTATCTCTACCTCGAATCCGAAATCGATCCCTGCGCTGCGTGCCAATGCGAGCAGAGCGACACCTGCAACATTTCTTTCGGGATCCGTCGGTAGGCCGAAATTATCCAGGTGCCGAATGCGAACGGTTCGTTCGTTAATCTTACGAATTGTTACTTCATCGAACGGCTCCGTGAGTGCGAAGCCGAGGCAGTCGAAACCGCAAACGACATTGGATACAGACGCTGGAGATGCGACTCTGACTTCGTCCATACTTCAAAAAGGGAAAGGTCGATATACTCTTCGTAATCGACCGCTTAGCAGGATGCACTACTTTAGCACACGGCGAAATTCGCCCCATGCGACTTTCCGCGAGGCGGTCGAGCTCGGCCAACCGCAGGATGGAGGTTTATTTTTCCCCTCCGAGATCCCACAATTCTCGGCGGAATTTCGTTCAGGTCTCCGCACGCGTTCAAATGACGAGATCGCCTTCGAGATCATCCGGCCCTACGTCAGCGGCGAGATTCCCGACGACGATCTGGTCGATATCTGCGCGGCTAGCGTCGATTTTCCTTTTACGCTGGTTCCGATCACCGGGCAGATAAGTGCGCTAGAGCTGTTCCACGGGCCGACACTCGCCTTTAAAGATGTCGGTGCCCGATTTATGAGTCGATGTTTGAGCTTCTTTTCTTTGGACAGGCAAACCAAAACGTTAGTAATCGTCGCCACGTCGGGCGATACGGGCGGCGCAGTCGCGGCGGGGTTTGAAGGCCTCCATGGGGTTGAGGTCGTAATTCTTTATCCGAAAGGGCGGGTTAGCGCTTTTCAGGAACGTCAGCTCACCCAGTCTCGGGACAATGTGGCCACATTAGAGGTACGCGGTTCGTTCGATCAGTGTCAGTTCCTGGCTAAACAGGCATTGGCTGACACCACTCTCCAAGGATTGGCGTTCATCACGTCGGCGAACTCGATCAACGTTGCTCGATGGCTGCCGCAGCAGTTTTATTATGCATTCGCATTGAAGGATTGGGATGGTGATCCTCCGGTTTTCTCGGTTCCCAGTGGCAATCTCGGTAATATCGCTGCCGGGTTGCTGATCCGAGCATCAGGCCTGCCAATAGCAAAGTTCATCGCGGCATGTAACGCTAACGACACAGTTCCTCGCTTTCTTCAGACGGGGAAGTTGGAGCCGAAACCGTCGGTTGCGACTCTCTCGAACGCGATGGACGTCGGCGATCCCAGCAATTTTTCGAGGGTTCTCGAGATATTGGGCAGCGATTCGGCGAAACTCAAAAGCGCTCTGACGGCCGTTGCTATTACCGATACGGAGACTGAGAAAACGATAAAGCAAGTTTTTGCTGAGAATAACTACGTTCTGGACCCGCACGGAGCCGTCGGCTATCGAGCCTTGTCTGATTTCTTGTCGGATCGGCCCGAACTTAGCGGCATCTTCCTCGAAACCGCCCATCCGGTGAAATTCGAGTCGGTGAAAAGGATTCTCGGTAATTACGGAGTGGCGCCGGAGTTTGGAATTAATTCAGATTCTATCCCGCAGAGTATGGAGATTGAGCCCGATTACGACAAACTCCGTGAGATCCTAAGATCTTTGATCTAAGGTTTCCACGGAGCGTTCTGATTAAGCATCGTTTCGGATCAATTCAAATCGAACAGCAAGAACTCGGTATTGTCCGCGAGTGACTTCGAAGTTAAAGCCTTTTCTTCACTCACCGCCGCACCGTCACCCGCCTCGAGCTTCTGACCGTTTACGTCGAGTGATCCGCTGATCAACTGAATCCAGGCATGTCGCCCGTCGGCGAGTTGATAAGTCAGCTCTTCACCGGTGTTAATCACGGATGCATAGACTTTTACGTCCTGATTGATGTGAACGGCGCCGTCGTCGCCACCGCGTGCGGCGATCAGCCGAAGCTGCCCT
>JBDTMK010000241.1:0-5423 GCA_039934315.1 Pyrinomonadaceae bacterium
CGGCTGCGGCGGTTCGAATAGATGGATCGGGGTTAAGCGAGGTCCTCGGAACGATTGCGGGAGACGACACGATTTTTATTGCGGTCAATAACGAGCATGATCAAAAGCAGGCGATCAAAAAATTGAAGATGGTATTTGCAGCTGGGTAAACAGGGGGAAAAAGGATGTTTGTGGATATAGATAAAACCGGATCGGCGACGTCGCCATTAACATTGGGGAAACGGGTGCGCACTACTGCGGTCGATGACGAGCCACGGGTAGGTGATGTCATCGTTGTGAAGGCGCTGACGGAATCGGTTACATACGGGAACCTCGAGCTGCCAAGCGGCCGGCTAGCAAAGATCAATCGCGGCGACGTACTGCTCGGCGTTCTCGGAAAACGCCGTGCGTTAAAAGGCTTCGTCGGCGATGTTCCTGCGAAAGTCAGTGCCGGCGATCGGCTTCATCTCCTGAACATGGGCGGTGTGATTGGCGAATGCAAAGGGCACCACTCTTCCCTTTCCGATGCGATCGAGCTGGAAGTAGTCGGGATCGTGTGCGATGAGATCGGCCTCCCGATGAACATCGCCGATGCTGGGTTGCTGCCATCGGAGAATCTTATGACGTCCGCTCCGATCGTGATGGTTGCCGGCTCATGTATGAACTCGGGAAAGACGGTTGCAGCGGTTGAGATCATTCGCCAGGCGGCGAATGCGGGTTTGAAGGTAGCCGGCGTGAAGCTGACAGGAATCGCATGTCTAAGGGACACGTTGAATATGCAGGACCACGGAGCGTTTGATACGGCGAGCTTTCTCGACTGCGGGCTTCCGTCCACCGTCGATTGCGAAAATCTTTCGTCGATCGCGAAGGGCCTTTTCAATCACTTAAATACCTTTGAACCTGATCTGATCGTCGCAGAACTGGGCGATGGCATCATCGGCGGCTATGGCGTCGATGCGATCCTAAAGGACGGCGAGGTGAAAGCTGCGATATCGTCTCTAGTCTTTTGCGCGTCGGACTATGTTGGAGTGGTGGGTGGCGTTGCGACCCTAAACGGGATGGGAATTGAGATCGGCGTTGTCGCCGGATCGGTGACCGATTCCCAGATGGGCGAGGATTATGTGAAGGAACACTTAGGGCTCCAGGCGGGGAATGCACGCCGAGATGGCAAAAAACTTTTCGAGCTCGTGTTCGACGGCGTAAGAGCGGGGACACCGGCAGCATGAAGGTGCGCGTCGCGATCTTTGGGGGGTCCGGTTACGGGGGCAGCGAGCTCCTGCGGATCTTGCTTTTCCATCCGGACGTCGAGATCGTGTTTGTTACCGCGCACGAGCACGCGGATAAGCCCGTATCTGATGTTCACCAGAATTTACGCGGTCTTACGGATCTCGAGTTCATACACGCTCCTGAAGACGTGGCAGGTTTAAGCGGAATCGATCTCGCGTTTTTTGCGCTTCCGCATGGACAGGCCATGAATCTGATCCCGAAACTTCCGAAGGGCGTGAAAGCGATTGACCTGTCGGGCGATTTTCGAATAGACGATGCGGAAGTTTTCGAAGAACATTACCAGCTCCAACATTCCGCGCGTGACCTGCAGAGCGAATTTGTTTACGGGTTGACCGAAACAAATCGCGAGGCGATTCGCGGGGCAAATTACATTGCAAATCCGGGTTGCTTCGCGACAGCAACGCTTCTGGCGCTGGCTCCGATGGTGAAAAGCGGGCTACTCACCGGCAAAATAGTCGTCGACGCTAAAACCGGGTCGAGTGGATCCGGTATCAAGCCCGCCGCGAATACGCATCATCCGCAGCGCACCAATTCGTTCTACGCCTACAAACCTTTCACCCATCAGCATGTACCCGAGATCGGCCAGCATCTCCGCACTGTCGGTTCGTTCGATAGCGAGCTGATCTTTATGACGCACAGCCTGCCTGTGTCGCGCGGGGTTTTTGCATCGTGCTATTTGGAGACAAAGGTAAATCTGACAAACGAAGACCTTCGCAATCTGTTCTCCGGTTTTTACGGCGATTCGTTTTTCGTTCGACTCGTTGATGGATCGCCGGATATCAACTGGGTAAAGAATTCTAACTTTTGCGACATCGGCGCATTTTCGAATGGAAAGCAGATCGTTGTTTTTTCAGCGATCGATAATTTGGTAAAAGGTGCGGCGGGTCAGGCTGTGCAGAACATGAACTTGATGTTCGGGCTCGACGAGACGAAAGGACTAATTTTCGCCGGGGCGAATCCTTAGTTGTTTGACTCCCAAAGGTCTTGTTATGAACTTCTCTGAAATCGAACAACTGGAAGACGAATTCCAGGTCGCCACTTATAAAAAAATGGGGATCGCGGTTGAACGCGGGAGCGGCGCCTGGGTTTGGACGAGCGAAGGAGATAAGTACCTTGATCTGTACGGCGGTCACGCCGTATGCGCCACCGGCCACTCGCACCATCATGTGGTCAAGGCTATCCAGGCGCAGGCGGAGAAAGTACTGTTCTATTCGAATCTTGTTTATTCCGAGGTCCGGGGCCGGACTGCTGAGAAACTCGCGTCGGTTGCGCCGGCAAGTTTGAATAAGGTGTTCTTCTGTAATTCCGGAACTGAAGCGAACGAAAACGGAATGCGCGCAGCGAGAATGGCCACCGGTCGGGAGAAGATCATTTCATTTTCGGGCGGATTTCACGGACGTACGGCGGATTCGATCTCGGCAACATTTCTCGGTAAGTATCGCGAGATCGGTAAGCCCAACGTTCCGCTCCATATTGAGGCCGAGTTTGGAAACATCGACAATGTGCGCCAAACCGCTGACGAACAAACGGCTGCGATAATTCTCGAACCGATCCAGTCCATGGCCGGCGTTCGCGAGGCTGATCCTCGGTTCTTTCGGCAGTTGCGCGAGCTCTGCGACGATCAGGGCATCATCTTGATCTTCGACGAAGTACAAACGGGAATAGGCCGAACAGGAAACTGGTTCTTTGCCGGGAGCGATCTCGCCAGTGGAATTGAACCGGACATAATAACTCTTGCGAAAAGTCTTGGAAGCGGAGTGCCTGTGGGTGCCTGCATCTTCAACGACCGAGTCTCGTCGCAGATTAAGGAGAACGCGCTGGGGACTACGTTCGGCGGAGGCATGCTCGCGATGGCCGCCGTGCTCGCGACGCTCGAGGCTATCGAAGAGGACGGGATGATCGCCAACGCAGAGATCATCGAGCACACGTTGCGCGAACGCACAGCTGCATTGCCGGGGATCGCTGCTATTCGCGGCAAGGGTTGTTTACTCGGCATCGAGTTCGACTCGCCGTGTTCGGATGTCCACGGGCGGCTGCTGAAGCAGAAGATCATCACCGGAAGTTCGAGTGATCCAAAGGTTCTGCGCCTGTTGCCGCCCCTTTGCACTACAGTCGAGCAGATCGACATGTTGGTAGGCTGTTTGACCGAGACCACTTCAGGGGCCGCTTCATGAATGATTTTCTCCGCACTTCAGACTACTCGACAGAGTCTCTCAGAGAGCTAGTCGAGTCGGCGCTCGAAATAAAGAATGGGAATCGCCGCGAGAAACCTCTAACTGGAAAATCGGTAGCGCTCGTCTTCTTCAATCCGTCCCTCCGAACACGCGCCTCAATGCAGGTCGGAATCTACGAGCTCGGTGGTAATCCCGTTATTCTCGAACCCGGGAGTACGTCGTGGTCGCTCGAACATCGAGAAGGCGTCGTGATGGACGGAAACAAAACAGAGCACTTGAAGGAATTTGTCAGGGTTCTGGAGAGATACGTTTCCGCGATTGGCGTCCGAACGTTCGCCGAGCTGAAGGATTGGAAAACTGAGCGTACCGACCCGATCTTGAATGCGTTTGCAGAGTACGCCACAGTGCCTGTAATAAATCTCGAATCTGCAATGCATCACCCGTGTCAGGCGATGGCGGACATGATGACGATCCGTGAGAATCTTGGCGCGGAGAAAAAGAAGGTGCTGCTCACGTGGGCATGGCATCCCAAGCCGTTGCCGATGGCGGTGCCTAACAGCTTCGCGCAGGCGGCCGCGCAGTTTGGCCATGATCTGCGCATCGCGCATCCGATAGGTTACGAGCTCGACAACGAACTCTTATCCGAGATCGAACGGGATGCAGAGGCGAACGGCGGAAGTGTTGAATTGATGGATGAGTCAAGTGTCGCGTTTGACGGGGTCGATGTGGTTTACGCAAAGAGTTGGGGCGGATCGCAATTCTACGGAAACAACGACGCCGATATTGAGCATCGTGCGCAGTTCAGGAAGGATTGGATCGTCGACGAGAACAAAATGTCGCGTACCAACGAGGCGATCTTCCTGCACTGTTTACCCGTGAGACGGAATGTGATCGTTACCGACGCGGTTATCGATTCGGCGAGATCGGTAGTGATCGACGAGGCGGAGAATCGCCTGCACGTTCAGAAAGCGATAATGTCAGAGATCATATAATGAACATCGACACACTTGATCTACTTCGCGAAGCCCTTCCCTATATCCAGCGATTCAAGGGCAAAACATTCGTCATAAAGTTTTCCGGTAAGGTGACGGAAGATCGGAACAATCTTCTGTCCCTGACTGAAGAGCTGGCATTGCTGCACCAGGTCGGTATCCGTGTTTGTGTGATACATGGCGGTGGAAAGCAGTTGACCGAGCTCGCAAAGAAATTGGGCGTCGTGCAAACCGTCATCGAAGGTCGGCGAGTTACCGACGACGACACACTTGAGCTTGCAAAAATGATCTTTCGCGGAAAGATAAATACTGAGATCCTGGCCGCGCTCCGCAACAGCGGAATTCACGCGGTCGGTTTGTCCGGAATTGACGGGGGCGTGATCAAGGCGGAACGACGGCCTCCGAAGGACGTACTCAATCGGAAGACGGGCGAAACAGAGACGGTTGACTACGGGCATGTCGGAGACGTTGTCGAAGTAGACACGCGGTTGATCAATCTTCTGCTCGAAAACGAATATTTACCGGTCATCTCCTCACTCGGAGCGGACGATGACGGAAAGATCTACAACATCAATGCCGATACCATCGCTTCCGAGATCGCGGTGCGACTCAAAGCTGAGAAGCTCATATTGCTTTCAGACGTCAATGGCATTTACCTGGATGTGGCCGACTCGGCAACAAAGATCGATAGGTTAAGCACCAGCGAAGCGCGTCAACTGATAGATACTGGGCGGGCAACCGGGGGTATGATCCCTAAACTCGAAAGTCTGATCTCGCTTTTGGACCGCGGAGTAGGCTCAGCCCACGTTATCGGCGGTACCGACAGGAATGGATTACTTTCGGAGGTCTTCACGGATCAGGGTACCGGTACGATGCTGATTCCGTGACCGCAAAACAAAAAAGAGCAGGTCGTCGAAACCTGCTCTTTTTTAGAAATGGTGCTGAGAGCGGGACTCGAACCCGCACGGATTACTCCACACGCCCCTCAAAC
>JBDTMK010000242.1:0-5401 GCA_039934315.1 Pyrinomonadaceae bacterium
GCAACCCGACAAACCGCCCCTTTTTGATAAATACACTGGTTAACAGTTAAAAGCTAAAGCTAAGGCCCGCCCTCCCGTTTATTCCAACAGTGCGAAAGCCATTCTCGAAGTAGTCGTTATCGAAAAGATTTTCGATCGTCCCGAACAAGCGCAGATTGTACTTGTCGTTCCGGATCGGAAATGTATAACCGGCGGTAACATCAGCCCGGCGGTTTCCTTCGAAACGATAAGTGTATTGCCCAAACGTAGAGCTGCTGAAAACGGGTGCGAGATACGAACTTGTCGCCAGAAGATCCATGTTTATCCAAAAGCGTTTTATCCGCTGTGTGACGACCAAGGTGAATTGATGATCCGGGATCCCGAACGCTTTGCGGTCAGAGCTCGCGACTGTCACGATCGTCGGCCGGCGGAAGTTTCGGATATCGCTATTTGTAAAAGTGTACGACGCAAAGATCGTCGTCGTTGACGTCGGTTTGGCGTCGAGACTAAACTCCGCTCCGCGAGAATAATGGCGGTCGAAGTTGTAATAAACAGGCGCCCCGAAATCGTCGGTAGGCAGATATGTGATCTCGTCCTTTATCTTCGTATAGAAATATGTCGCCGACGCTTTGACGCGGTCACTTGCGAAATACTGCTCGACGGCAGCATCGATCCCGATCGAGCGTTCAGGCTTTAAGCCAGGATTGCCCTGCGGAAAAAACGCCCCGAAAAAGAAGAACGTTCCGAACCGTTCGTACAACGACGGAACCCGATAACCATTTCCAACGTGTGTGCGGAGTTTAGTCTTCGTCCGTGAAATGAAGTAAGACGCCGAGCCGTCGAACGTATAAGCAGCGGGCGGATCGGAGAGCGTGAGTGCCGCATAAGGACCGGTGGTCACACTGAATTCAGGATCGCCGAGGTTGAACCATTGAGCTCGAGCGCCGCCGGCAAACTGCAGCCGGCCATCGAGAAGGCTGAGAAGATGCTGGACATAAATAGTGTGGCTCCGCTGAGTTGCATTCGTGGCGAAGTCGTCGGCCGGATCAGTGGTACCGCCGTCGTTGGTGAAATGTTCGTCCTCGAATTCGTATCCCGCAGTCAATGTGTTCGAAGCCACTGGCGTCCACGCTGCATGAACATTCGCCGTATGAATAGTTCCGCCAAAGCTGTTCGTAAATTCACTCTGAAAGCCAATCCCGAGGAGCCCGTCGTCGTTGGTCCGCTTCGACGACGATCCTTGGTAATAGCCGCTCAGAACGAGCTTGTTATTCACTATGTGGCTGGCAGCAAACTGCCCGACGAAAAATCGCGACTTCTGGATGCTGTCGGGGTCATCTACGTCCGGCGTGAAATTCACTCCTTCGTTCGCATCGATCACGATGCCAGCCGGGGGCGGTAACGTACCGAGTGTATCCGGGCTCGAATTCAACCGGACCTTGGCGTCCGAGACAAAAACCCGCCAAGAGAGGTTAGTCCCGAAGAACGGATTGTATTCGACCCGCGACTGAACATTCGTATTGCCTGCATTGTCATCGCCGTCGATGCCTTTCGTGTAGGCGGTTCGAGAAACGGCTCCGCTGACCCCGAATTTGCTGTCAGACGTTCCGTACGAAACATTGCCGCGAAATCGTCCAAGCCCGAGCCCACCCGCGGCTCCCGAAACCTGTCCGTGAATTCCCTGCTTCGGCCGTGGCGTTTGAAAGTCGAGCGTTCCGCCGATTGCGTTCGTCCCGTACAGTGAGCTGCCGGAACCGCGGAGTACTTCAATCTTCTCCACACTCGTCAAAGTAAAGTCGCTCAGAAACGGCGTCGCATCACCCGTGATCGAGCCCGCATCGCGAAAGCGGATGCCATCGATCAAAACCGCCGTGTCTTGATTTCGAAGGCCACGAGCTTTTATGGACGCGGTTCTTCCGAAGCCGCCGAGCTGCTGTACGCGAAAACCCGGGATTGTACGAACCGTATCGATAAGCGTGAAATCTGCCCGGTCGCGCATTTCCTGGCCTTCGATCACATCGACCGTCTTCGAGACCTGCTCGATCGGCTGAGCTTGGCCGGCGGATACAGTTACGGATTCGCGGATCGTGTCCGGTCGAACAATCAGCTCAATTGGCGGGTTATGCCCCGCGACTACAGCGATAACTTGCTCGCCGGATACTGAAAGTGAGGAAAATCCCCGATCGGCTGAGATGCGGTATTTGCCCGGCGGAACATTTTCGAAAACGAAGCGACCGCCGTTTTCGGTCGTCGCTGAGAAAGTGATGTTCGGGTTATCGACAGACGTGAGAGTCACTTGGGACTGGATTATTCCCGTAGCATCGCGAGAGCCATCATGAGCCCTACCGCTAACAGTTCCGAGTTGCTGGGTGAAGGCCGGTATCGATATACCAGTCACCAACAGAGCAATATATAGAATTCTCATTTCATCTCCTGTTCTGCCCACACGCAGAATGGTTTGTAAGCCTGACAAGAGTGCAAAGTTCCCGACTTGTCCATTTTGGATTTTAGATTTTGGATTTTGGATTGGAGGAAGCCGCCGGAAGGCGGGACTCAAAACGAATCCAAAATCTAAAATCCAAAATGGAAACACGGTTGCGTGGGCAGTGCCGGCTTTTCACCGGCTTCCTTTGCAGCAGTTGTCTTAAAAGGATCGTTGATGTTTGGTGGTCGATCACCGATCGTTGCTAAATTTCCATTCCCAACAACCGACGATCAACGACCTACGACCTACGATCCACGATCAACTAACAACGATCAATACACCGTCGTTACCCTTACCTTCCCGCTTCCCGGATTTTCATCCAGCAGCACTTGAACGTCATAAACTTCGCGCAAATTTTCGCTCGTCAGAACATCTCGTATTGATCCACGCGCAAAAACCCGTCCGGATTGGAGGAGCAGAACGCCGTCAGCAAACTCACTGGCAAGATTCAGGTCATGCGTGATGACGATCGCCGCGGCGTTCGCGTTTCTGCATCGATCACGCACCAGCCGGAACATCAGAGCCTGGTGAGCAAGATCGAGATTCGCGGTCGGCTCATCGAGCAAAAGAAATCCAGTTTCAGCGGCCAGAGCTCTCGCAAGCACTACCCTCTGCCTTTCGCCGCCGGAAAGCTCATTCATTAGACGTTCTGAAAAACCGCCGAGGTCGCACATCTCCAATGCGTCATGCGCGGCTTTCATATCTGCCGTGGTTTCCCATCCGAACGCGGAGCCTCGCGTAAAGCGGCCCGCAAGAACGAACGCAAGAACGGTGATCGGGAACTTTGTCTCATTCTCCTGGGCAACGACGGCGATACTCTTTGCGATCTCGCGCCGGGAAAGATCACGGAGCGAGATATCATTAAGAATGATCGTTCCATGGCGAAACGGCACGGTGCCGTTTAGCGACCGCAGCAGCGTCGTCTTTCCGGCTCCATTTGGCCCAAGCAAAGCAATGATCTCGCCCTGACGCAGTTCGAACGAGACATCTTCGATTATCGTGCGTTGACCAAATGCGACCGAAATGTTCCTGACTTCCAGCATTGCTCTGCGATAAATTACCGAATTACGGAATTAATAATTACGTAAGTAATTCCACTAAAACTCTTCAGTTCTTCCTCAACAAATAAATAAACATCGGTGCACCGATCAGCGCTGTGATCGCTCCGACAGGCAGCTCGCGCGGAGCTATCACTGTCCGGGCGATCGTGTCCGCAAGAACGACGAAGATCGCGCCTGAGATCGCCGATAAAGGAACTACGACACGGTTGTCGCTGCCGATCGCCAGTCGTATAAGGTGGGGCACGATAAGGCCGACGTACCCGACCGAGCCGCTCGCAGCGACGGCGGTCCCGACAAGAAGACTGGCGATTCCAAATACGATCAGTCGCACACGCCCGACCTCGACTCCAAAATCCATCGCGTCTCTTTCACCGATCATCATCAGGTTCAGCGGCCGTGCCTGCGACGTAAGAACGATCGTTCCCAACACCGCGGAGACCAGGGTCAAATAAACTCCGAACATCGTCGCCTGCGACAGATCACCGAGCAGCCAGAATGTGAAGCCGCGCAAACGTGCTGCATCCAGCAGGCTCGTTAGCAGGACAATTATCGACGACAGGAAAGTCGTCACGATAACGCCCGAAAGCACGAGGCGTTCGACATTCATTCCAGCCCGGCTGCGGGCCATTTGATAAACCGTGAATGTCGCCAATCCCGCTCCGGCAAACGCGAATAAAGGCCGGGCAAAAACGAACCGCTCGAAAAAAACGAACGCGATCATTGTCCCGAGAGCTGCACCGTTCGAGACACCGAGAAGATACGGTTCGGCTAATGGATTTCGAAGCAATGCCTGTAGCGACGCTCCCGCGGCAGCAAGACTTGCGCCCACGCAGGCCCCGAGTAACACGCGCGGCAATCGAATTTCAAACAGTATCGTGCGCTGAGAATTTGAAAGATCGAAAAAGGATAATCTTTCGCTGCCAAACGAAATAGCAATAAGCAGCGCCATGACTAACATGGCTATCGGTACGATCCAGATTGCGGCGCGTCGATTCAATTCGCTGGTTGCAGATCCTTGGCGATCTCCTCCAATGCATCGACCAATCGCGGGCCGGGCCGCGAGATTATATCGGCGTTGATCCTGAAGACACGATTATTCTTGACAGCCGGCGAGTTCTTTAGAACTTCGCTTGGCTCGCGATTGTCCTCGCTGTCCGAAAGAATAATCACCTCAGGATCCAAAGCCAGAGCTGTTTCTTTGCTTATTTTCGGATACGCCGTTGCGAGGTCCCTAGTCACCGAGCGACCGCCGGCCTTATCTATCAACTCCGTAAGAAACGATTCCTTCCCAATCGTGAAAAGCGGGTCTCTCGAGATCTGCATAAAAACCCTGGGGGAACCGATTGTCGCTCTCGAGGCCCCGGGACCAATGCGAGAGAAACCGTTGTAAACAATACTTGCCCGACCTTCCAGATCTAAGATCGTCCTTCGGGCTTTGTCGCTGGTCCCGAAGAGTTCACCGAGCCGTTGTAGATTTTCAAACACGCCATCGAGACTCTTCGGATTCGTTACATAAACCGAAATTCCCTGCTCATCCAGAGTATTCATGAAGGCCTCGAGCTGTGACGCGGTCGAAACAAAAACGATCTGCGGTCTGAGCGCGATTATTTTCTCGATGTTCGGCGTCTGCGTGTCACCGACCTTTTCGATCGCGGCAGTTTCAGCCGGATAGTTGCAATACGTTGTCACGCCAACCAGCTTATCGCCCGCCCCGACAGCGAAGATCATTTCGGTCAGGCTCGGTGCGAGCGAGATCGCACGGTCGATCTTGACCGGCACTTTCACGTCGCGGCCCAGATCGTCGCGGACCTGCCGCGTCTCAAAAACCGGCGATGCGACTTCGACACCCCGGCAACCGAATGCAGCGATCACTGCA
>JBDTMK010000243.1:0-5339 GCA_039934315.1 Pyrinomonadaceae bacterium
AGGAAATCCTCGCGGCGGAAGACATTGCTCTTACTGACGAACATTACTACGAGTCTCTGGGGATGGATGATCGTGCGTTTGTCGAGGCCTCGTACGCGAGAGTTGGTAAAACGCCGGGGCCGAACAAGGTGCTCGAATTGACGCAGAAAAAAAACCAGAAGTGGCATGACATCATGGCCGACGGCGTTCCGCTTTTCGAGAATGTCGAGAACTTCGTCCGGAAGATGGCCCAGGATTTCTCGCTTGGTATCGTAAGTATGTCCGGCCGGGCAGATATCGAATACATTCTCGAGAAGACCGAGTTGGCGGACTGCGTCGATATAATCATCAGCGCTGAGGATGTTTCGAAGTGTAAGCCTGATCCCGAATGTTATCGTCTCGGTTTTCGCGACCTCGATCTCGCTCGGACGACCAATGGGCATTTGCCGATGATACATAGCGAATGTGTCGTGATCGAAGACTCACCTCCCGGGGTACAAGCCGGAAAAGCGGCCGGTCTGAATGTACTTGGCGTGACGAACACCGTTGACGCCGAAATGCTTCGAGCGGCCGGGGCGGACTGGATCGCTAAAGATCTGAACGACTGGTTCCCCGAATCATTCCGTCGCGCATTTGCGAAGTGAAAGCGTGAAAAAGTGAAAAGGTGAAAAAGTGAAAATGTGAATGCGGTCTTTTTTTTTGGTCCACTGAACTCTTGCACTTCTCATTACTCACTTTTCACTTTTTCCCTTTCTTAACTTTTCACCCTTTCACGCTTTCACTTTTCGACATTTATGCCCGAACATTTTATCTCTAGAGCCGACGCCGAATCTGATCTTCTTTCCTGCGCTGCGTTTCTTGCCGAGCGTATTACCAGCATCGATGGACATGCGGAAGCGATGATGGCCGTCGTTCCCCTTTACCTTCGAAAAGAAAATGTCGACCTCGCGGCTGAGCTCGCGAACACGATCGACGATCCGTATACGCGAGACCGGCTCCTGATTCTTGTCGCCGAGAAATGCGCGGAAATGTCGGACGACGATTACGCTTTGCAGCTCGCAGATGCTGTCGAAGATCATGGGCTGCGAAGTCAGGCCCTGGAGCTCGTCGCGCTTCGGCAAGCAGCGAGGGGAGATTTCGATGCGGCTCATGAGATCTCCGAGAAGATGCATCATTCGGATAGTGTCCTGGTCGGGATCGCCGCCAACCAGGCCGCAAAAGGCCTCGACACGGCCGCGAATGAAACGATCGGCGAGATAGGTTTTCCGGGTGCGGCCGTAACGGCATTTCACGAGATGGCTGCTGATAGTCTTCAGCAGGGTCAGGCTGATAAGGCTGTCGCATATCTCGAAGCCTCGCTCGGGAAAGCGCAGGATATCGAACAAGGTGAAGAGAAATCGCGGGCATTCTGCGACATCGGAAGTGTATTTATCGAGGCCGGCCGAAATGACAAGGCGATCGAGGCTTTCGATAAAGCAAAGTCGACAGCCGAGTCGATAGACGGCATGCATCGCGACGCTTTTTTATCGCTCGCGGCGCAGGGTTTTATGCAGGCCGGAAGTCTCGAACTTGCGGACCGCACCCTTGATCTGGTCACCGACAAAACGCAGCTTGCAGCGGCGCTCCTCGGCTACTCGCGCGAGTTCTGGCGAAAGGACGAACGTGACGAGGCGATCGAGTCACTCGAGGAAGCTCTCGCGATCCTTGAATCGCAGCACGAACGCGAAACCCGGGACAGCAAGAACCGGTTTCGTCTTTTCACTCAGATCGCCGCTCAGTTCGCGGGATTTGAAAAAGGCGAACGCGCGATCGAGATCGCAGAAACTATTAACGACGAAGGTGAACGCGTCGCGGCTCTCTCACAGATCGCCGCGATCCTGACAATTCGAAAAGAAGACGAGCAGGCACGGCACGCGTTTCGAGCGGTCACGGGTGATGGGGATCGGGTTTTTGCTTTGATCGGCATGAGCGACGCAAAGGTGCGGAACGACGAGCTCGATTCTGCGATCGATCTCTTGAAAGAAGCGGCGGCGCTCACCGAGACCGTCCCTCAGCTTACCTTTCGTGCGTCCGGATATAACGAGATCGGCAGACGTTTGCTGGCGCTCGGCGAGGGGTCGCAGGCAAAGGATAACTTCCGGAACAGCCTGGATACGATCACACAAATTCGCGACGGCAGCTCACAGGTCATTTCGGTAGCTGCTCTCGCGCAGATCACCGCCGAAACAGAATTTTCGCTTGATGAATCTTACCGGCCCGTCATGCAAACACTTGCCGGCCGCGCCGGCCTTTAACCAAAAGCGTCTTCACCTTAGTGCTGAGCCTGGCAGTCACGCGTCTATGGCAATTCATCCCGATGTTAAAGGCGGCGGCGAAAATGTCGGACGGTGGGTGCTCGCGGCGGCGATCCTCGGGTCGAGCATTTCGTTCATCGACGGGACCGTAGTAAATGTTGCTTTGCCGGTATTGCAGGGCGATCTCGGAGCGACCGTAGGCCAGACACAATGGGTCGTCGAATCATACGCTCTGATGTTGTCGGCTCTCATCCTGGTCGGCGGCTCACTCGGCGATCTCTTCGGACGAAAGAAAATCTTCTCGATCGGCGTTTTGATATTTGGCTTGGCATCCGCCCTGTGCGGCGTCGCGCAAGATGCGAATCAGTTGATAATCGCGCGCGGTGTCCAGGGAATCGGCGCAGCGATGCTTGTTCCGGGCAGCCTCGCGCTTATAAGCGCCAACTTCAGCAAGAATAAGCGCGGACGCGCGATCGGCACCTGGTCCGGTCTCACGGCGATCGCCGCCGGTGTCGGCCCGGTGCTCGGCGGATGGCTGATCGAGACATTTTCCTGGCGTTGGATCTTCTTTCTAAACGTTCCGCTTGTTGCCGCGGTCATTCTCATAACCTGGCTCCGCGTTCCGGAAAGCAGCGACGATAGATCTTCAAAGCAGGTCGATTGGCTCGGGGCGGGCCTTGCAACAGTTGGACTCGGCGGCGTTGTTTTCGCTTTGATCGAATCAAACTCACGCGGCCTCGGAGATCTACTTGTCATCTGGAGTTTTATCGTCGGGCTAATTGCTCTCGCGGGATTTGTTGTCGTCGAAGCGCGAATCAAACATCCGATGATGCCGCTTGGTCTTTTCCGCTCGCGGGCTTTTCTCGGCTCGAACCTCCTCACTCTATTTTTATATGGAGGACTTAGCGGCCTCATGTTTTTCCTACCGTTCATCCTGATACAGATTCAGGGCTACGGGCCGACCGCGGCGGGAGCTGCGCTTATGCCGTTTGTGATCACGATGTCAGTGCTCGGCCGCTGGGCAGGCGGATTGGTTGACCGGTATGGTTCGAAAATCCCTTTGACGATCGGTCCGTTCATCGCGGCGTGTGGGTTTGCGATGTTCGCCTTGCCCGCGGCCGACGGAGCGAGCTACTGGACAAGTTACTTTCCTGCCGTGATGGTGATGAGCGCTGGAATGGCGATCGCCGTCGCGCCACTCACCACTACCGTGATGGGTGCGGTCGAAGAGCGGCACGCCGGTACCGCCTCAGGAATCAACAACGCAGTCTCTCGAACGGCCGGCCTGATCGCCGTCGCGGCGTTCGGTGTCGTGCTCGTGAGCAGTTTTGAGTCGAGGTTTTTAGCGGATATCAATTCGATGCAGATGCCCGCTGCTGCCCGAGATCAGTTGCTCGCTCAAGCGGGTCAACTAGGAGAGATCAAAGTACCGAATGATCTTGCAGAGGTTCAAAAGAAGCTCGTTTCACAATCGATCCGGAACTCGTTTATCGGTGGCTTTCGTGTGGTTACGATCATCTCCGCGGTGCTCGGAGTGCTCAGCTCGATCGTCGCGTGGATCATGATTCCGGGGAAGATTCGATCAGGGCATTCTGAGGGATGATCGAGTCGAGTGGTTGGCAATGCGGGCTCGCCCCCCGCTCTCTACACATCGCTCGCGATCAAATCCTCAAACGTTTCTCGCTTTCTTATCAACTCGGCTGATCCATTTTCTTTAATCAAAACTACCGGCGGTAAAAATCTTCCGTTGTATTGCGAAGCTTGAGCGAGCGAGTAAGCTCCGCAGTTGAGCAGAGCAAGAACTTCTCCTGGCTGCACGTCGTTCGGAAGCAGTCGATGATCCGGGAGTCGCCCGTGCCCTTCGATATCGAAATAGACATCGCCGCCGTCACAAAGCGGACCCGCGAGTTTGTAAGGAATGTTATGTTCGTCGCTTGCTCGCGTCGCGGAGATCAGGTGGTAGTACCACTTGTAAGTTTCCATCGAGAGCAGGATGTTGAAGCCGGCATCAGCTAGCAGCCAGGTGTCGATTTCAGATTTTGGATTTTGGATTTTGGATTGGTCGATGGGTCGGGTCTTAGAGTTTCGCACCGTCGTCAGGCAAATGCCGGCGTCGGCGATAATGCTTCGGCCAGGTTCGAGTAGAAGCGTAATGCCGTCGAGGACATCCGTTTCCTCGCTGTCGGCGGCGATTCTCTTCACAAGTTTCCAGGCTTCGTTCATCGCATCCGACGGTTCGAAATCCGCGGAGAACATCTCGAGCTGCTCGCGAGGGAACTCGGCCGAGTGTGAACGGTCGCGAAGATAATTAACAGGAAAGCCGCCGCCGAGATTTATATGCCCGAGCTTGATGCCGGTCTCTTTGCGAATCCGGACAAGCGTTTCCCAAAGCATCTGAAACGCGTCGGTGTATGCTTGCGGCTCCGGGTTCTGTGAGCCGATGTGAAGGTGGATGCCTCGAAGATCAAGATTCGGTGAATCTTTGTACTGTCGAAACGCTTCGAACGCCTCATCGGGCATCATTCCAAATTTTGAAGTCAGCAGCGCCGTCTGCAATCCCGAATGCGTTCCAGTCTCGATCTCCGGTACAAGCCGCAAACTGACGTTCGCTCGTTTGCCCAGACGCTTTGCAGTTTCTTCGATCAGCGAAAGCTCATACAGGGAATCGACCTGGAGCGCATAGATATCTGCAGTGATCGCGTTCTCGATCTCCCAGACTTCCTTGCTTGTTCCGTTGAAAATGATCTGCTCGCCTTTGAACCCGACATTCAGGGCCTTCCAAAGCTCGCCGCCCGAATTCACTTCGATATCGATACCCGCATCTTTTATCGCTCGCAAAATTCCGAGCGTAGACATGGCCTTCGCGGCGTAGCAGATCTTGAGCGGGCAATCGATAACACCGGCACTTTTACTCAGCCGCTCGATGTTGTGGCGAATCCGCGATTCGCTGTAAACGAACAGCGGTGAGCCGTGCTCGCGCGCAAGTTCAACGGCATCGACGCCGTCAATGTGAAGTGTGTTGTCTCGTATCTCGAGAAAGTTTTCGATTTGCCAAGTCATGAATAC
>JBDTMK010000244.1:0-5285 GCA_039934315.1 Pyrinomonadaceae bacterium
TTTCGGTGTGTTCCGTGGTTCAGGCTTTAGCGCGCAACCACGAAATACACGGAATACACAGAAAAGCACGAACCGCACTGACAAAGGGAACGGCGGAACCGTTCTCACATGAAGCCCTTTAGTCCTCCGGACGGCCCCTTTTTTCACCGTTCGCTGCGAAAGTTGCCGCATAAACTAAACTGTCGTAAATTTATTTCGCTTCACGTCTCCCAAACGAATCTTATGCTCACAGTTCTTGCCATCGCATTTCTCCTTTGGCTCGTTTTCGGCTATTTCGGATACGGTCGTTGGATCGCGAAGCAATTCGTTCTAGACGACGATCGCCCGACGCCGGCCCACGAGCTGAGCGACGGCGAGGATTATGTACCAACGCAACCGTTCTATCTTTTCGGGCAGCATTTTTCCGCCATCGCTGCAGCCGGTCCGATCGCCGGACCGATCATCGCCTGCCTCGCTTTCGGCTGGCTTCCGTGTCTTTTGTGGATCGCCCTTGGCGTCGTGCTAATTGGCGCCGTGCATGACTTCTCAACTCTGACGGCGTCGGTCCGTCACGGGGCGAAAAGTGTCGCCGAGATCACACGCGACCAGCTTGGAATCGGGGCAGGGCGGGCGATGATGGCGTTCATCTGGATCGCCCTGATCTACGTCACAGTCGCCTTCACAGACATAACCGCCGGAACATTTGTCGCCGGCGATGAGGTTTTGATAGGTGAGACGCGTTTCAATCCTGGCGGAGCGGTCGCCCTCGCAAGCGTGCTCTATCTTGGGCTCTCAATCCTTCTCGGGTTGGTCGAGAGATTTCTAAAGCCACCGCTTTGGCTGGCGACGATCATCTTCGTACCGGCGACGTTCGCTCTTTCATATGTCGGAACGGAGTATTCGCATATCCTCAGCTTTGGCCATCAAACCTGGGCGATCATCATCCTGCTGTATTGTGTCGTCGCGTCACTGATGCCGGTTTGGGCGTTGCTGCAGCCCCGGGGTTATCTTGGTGGGTTCGTTCTGTACTCCGCTATCGCCGTCGGCGTGATTGGGATCTTCTTCGGCGGATACTCCATTCAGCAGCCCGCCTTCAAATCGTTCGACGTTGGCGGAATGACCGGGATGCTGTTCCCTTTTCTTTTCGTCACCATCGCGTGCGGCGCCTGCTCCGGATTTCACGGGCTGGTTTGCTCCGGAACAACTTCTAAACAACTCGACAAAGAGTCGCATGCTCAGTCGGTCGGTTACGGCGGGATGCTCTCCGAAGGTTTCGTCGCATTCATCGCGCTCGTCACGGTCATGATCGTGACAAGCGACGCGCTCGTCGGACCAGACGGCAGATCTCTTTCAGCCGGAAAAATTTACGGCAACGGCATCGGGAATTTTCTGACGCTAATTATCGGTAAGAACAATCTCCAGTTTGCGATTACGTTCGGAGCGATGGCGTTTTCGACATTCGTCTTCGACACGCTTGATGTTTCCATGCGGCTCGGCCGCTATTTGATCCAGGAGCTTCTCGGGATTCCCGGGCATCTCGGAGCGATCGTCGGTACGCTAATGACCGTCGCTCTTCCGTTCGCGCTGATCTTTTTCGCAACGCCCGGATCGTATGTCGAATTCTGGACTTTGTTCGGTGCATCGAATCAGCTTTTAGCTGCACTCACTCTGCTTTCCATAACAGCCTGGCTCTATCGGGCTCGGCGCCGGATCGCGTTCACACTGATCCCGATGTTGTTTGTCCTCGCCATCACACTTTGGGCCTTGGGGGCGATGGTCTACTCCAACTTGTCCGCCGCGACCGGCCTCGACTTAAATTTGATCAATGGTTTGGTGTCGCTTGCACTGATCGGACTAGCGATATTTCTTGTCGTAACCGCCTGGATAAAAAGCAGAACAATAGAAACGATTCCTCCGCCGGTGGAGGTTGTGTAGTTCGCGCACCGATATGGGTCTAAGCGGCCGATAGGATGCGCGTATGTCGCAACGGCTCACACCTGTCTGCCGATTTATTTGCCGGCCTCACGCCGACGAGCCGCTCGGGTCTTTTTATCTAACTCACGGAGAGATTTACAAATTTACGGCAATCGCGAAGAGCGTCATTAAAGGGGAAGGCGAGCTGATTACCTTTTCTCGATCAGAGCTTCACTAAGGGTTCGCGTCGTCTGATCGGTCACGCTCGCGGGTTCGCGAAATTCGTCGAGCTGGTTTGTAGAACGCGGCGGAAGCTGACTCAGCGACGACGATATTTCGATGCGGTAGTTCACGTGAAGGCAGGTCTGCATCGATCAGCTTTGATACCTGCCTCATTATCATAAAGCAGATTCCGAATAGCACCGCGAGGTAGGCGATCGCGAAAACGAAAACGGGTTCGGGATTTTTCACCCGGTCAATCAGCGTGATAACGAAACCTGCCAACACGATCAAGCCGAGGATCGTCGTAAACGCGAGGGCCGCGATCATGAATGCTGTAAGGGATTTTTGCGGCGGTGAATTCTCTCTTCTCAGCTGCGTACCGCAAGCGTTGCAATAGTTGAGTGATTCGTCTATTTGTTTTCCGCAGCGCTCGCAATACATGAGACCCCTAGGATTTGATAGGCCCGATCTTTTCTTCAAGCCAGTTCGTCAGATCATCGACCGGAGCAATGTGAACGGGTTTTCCCTTCCACGCTTTTATCGCGAATATGATCAGCATGATCATCGTGACGATGGAGAAGATGAGACTTCCAACTTCAGCAAGCCCCCCGATTATGCCAAGTATCGTTGTGACGATGAGGATGCCAAGGTGTGCCGCTAAACCTTGCGCGGCGTGAAAGCGCACTTTTGTTTCTTCTTTCGGGATAAGCAGGAGCAGTACCGCACCCGCCACAAGCCCGATGTAAAACGGTAAATACGGCAGGCCGATCAACCATTTTTCGGGCACTCCGGTTTTTGCTACTTTGCGCTCCGATGCGCGATTCATGTCCGCAAAATTTTGCGGCTGATACGGCCCGATGGGCTGTGCAGCTGAATAAGCGTAGGCCTGAAAATCAGACTCGCTGAATCTCCTTGTCTCTTCCTCGGTAACGCTAGACGGCGACGTAGGGTATTCCGAAGTGCTGAACGGAGTCTTGGGCGGAGCCTCATAATTTCCGGCAGCGGCAGCGTTCGCCTTTTCGGGAAAGTCGGGATCCAGTGGGTTTGTGTCGAACTTTTTCGGCATCTTCGAGGTTAGTCTACGGTATTTTGAGTGAGTTTGTTCGATAAATATATTGCCTTAATCCGCGTCCGCGTACTTAGAACTTGTTGCAATATTCGCGGGAGTAAGGGGCTCAGCAACTAACCTGATTAGGCAATCAGTCTTGTTAGTGTTTGAAAGAAGCGGGGGAAAGCGGGCTTGCGAATCTGCTTAGGTTCTAGACATCAATCGGCGGATTCTCCTTTTTCAGTTTCTGTAGCAATCTCAATCCCCAACTCTTCCAACTGCCCTTCATCAACTTTGCCCGGCGAGTCCATCATCAGATCCTGCGCCGATGCTGTCTTAGGAAATGCCATGACGTCGCGGATGTTTTCTGTTCCGCAGAGGATCATGCATGTGCGCTCGACGCCGGCGGCAAAACCCCCGTGCGGCGGAGTGCCGTACTCTAGTGCGTCGAGAAAAAATCCAAATTGCGCACGTGCGCTTTCGGGCGACATGCCGAGCGCTTTGAAGTTGAGGGCCTGAACATCTTTCTGATGAATACGGATCGAGCCGCCGGCGCACTCGTAGCCGTTTATGACCGCATCGTATGCTTTTGCGCGAACCTGGCCGAGAAGGTGATGCTGCGAATCGTCATTCACCGCAGTTGTGAAAAGCTCGAGGTCTTCATCCATCGGTGACGTGAACGGATGATGAGCGGCGGTGTAGCGGTCCGTTTCCTCGTCGTGTTCGAACATCGGGAACTCGGTCACGATGAGGGCTTCGTATCGGCTTCGGTCGATTAAATTCTCGCGCCTTGCGACTTCATTGCGCAGAGCTCCTAACGAAGCCGCGACGACAGATTTACTTCCTGCCACGATCAAAACGGCGTCGCCGTTCTCAGCATTTGCTTTCGAAGCAAGCCGTGCAATCTTTTCTTCACCGAGGACCTTGAGGAGAGATGACGTCGTCTCGTCCCCAACCTTGATCCATGCAAGGGCGCCGGCTCCGTATCGCTTGACGAACTCCTGCAGCTCGTCCGTCTGCTTGCGCGAATAATCCGCTTTGCCTTTCACAACTAGACATTTGATCTCGCCGCCTTTCGAAAGTGTGTTAGCAAATGGCGCAAAGTCTGTGTCCTTCAATTCGTCCGACATGTCCTGCAGCTCCATTTCGAAACGAAGGTCGGGTTTGTCGGAACCGTATTGGCGCATGGCTTCGGCGTACGTCATCCGCGGCCACTCAGTGGGCAGATCCACGCCGACCAACTTGAATACGTGACCGAACATGCCTTCCATCTCGCGGTAAACCTGTTCGCGATTAACAAAAGACATTTCCATGTCGAGCTGCGTGAACTCCGGCTGGCGATCCGCGCGAAGGTCCTCATCGCGGAAACAGCGCGCGATCTGGTAGTACTTATCGAACCCCGCGATCATCGTGATCTGTTTCAGGATCTGCGGCGATTGCGGGAGTGCGAAAAACTTGCCGGTGTGGATTCGCGATGGGACGACAAAGTCCCGCGCGCCTTCCGGTGTCGATTTCAAAAGTATCGGCGTCTCGATCTCAGTGAAGCCGCGGTCGTCGAAATATTGGCGGATAGCGCGAACCGCTTTCGCACGCATCCGAATGTTGTTCTGAAGCTGCGGGCGGCGCAGATCGAGATAACGATATTTCAACCGCGTGTCTTCGCTCGCAAGATTTTCCGACCCGGCAACCTCAAGCTGGAACGGCGGCACCTTTGCGTCGTTGAGAATCAAAAGCTCGGCGGCCTTGATCTCAACGTCGCCTGTCGAAAGTTTTGCGTTTTGCGTCCTCTCGGCACGCGAGACGACTTCACCTTTTACCGCGATGACGAACTCGCCGCGGATGTTCTTCGCCTTCGCGTGTGCTTCCGTCGCGGTTTCCGAGCTGAGAACGATCTGCGTCACGCCTTCGCGATCCCGGAGATCGATAAACGTAAACACACCGAAGTCCCGTTTCTTCGCGACCCAGCCCATCAAAACGGCCTGCTCACCGACATTCGACGCGCGCAACTGACCGCATGTGTGAGTGCGCTCTAAGTTTCCTAAAGTGTCTAACATAAACGATTTTTGCCGCGGATGAACGCGGACTACTCAGATCAAACCAGATCTTTATCCACGTCATCTGC
>JBDTMK010000245.1:0-5283 GCA_039934315.1 Pyrinomonadaceae bacterium
AAACATATCCCCCACGCCGTCCCCGCCCAAGTCCCACAACACGGCCGATCGCGGTTTCGTAGTCGCAGAGATCAACCTGCAGTTTTAGAACAGGCACGCGGGTTCGATCGGTTCGTTCGGTCATTGCGGTTTCATCGGGGAGATTTCGGCGTAGAGATTTTTCAATTTTTGGGAATAGCTAGCGATATCAAAATGAGCGCGAATAGTTTCGCGCGCGTTGCGGCGATATTCGTTCCAGCCCGTCTCACCTTCTGACAGAAGAAATTTTAGTCTCCCGACGATCTGCGTAATATCCCCCGGGTCGACAAGGAATCCGTTGCGGCCGTCCTCGACTACTGAAGGGATCGATCCTCTATTCGAGACGATGGGAACACACCCGGCCGCCATCGCCTCGAGAAGTGCGAGCGGTAGTCCTTCGAAACGCGACGGCATCAGAAAAATGTCGGCCGAGTTCAACGCGGTAACCTTCTCGGCGCCCGAGATCACACCGCCGTAATAAAAATCATCGCCGAGCACGGCGGTCATCCGCCGGATGAACTCCTTCTCATCCGGGCCTGTGCCGAAACATGAAAACTTAAATTTGAATCCCTGCGCGCGGAGCAAACGACAAGCTTCGACCATTTCACTGAGACCTTTGGCTTCCTGCAGCCGGCCGAGATAGACGATTTTTTTCGCGCCCCGGGGACGGTCAGCTTCCGGAAAATCTTTAAGGCTTATGGCGTTCGCAAGTACAGCCGTTTTCAGTCCTGGTAAAAACTGCGAGATCCTCTCAGCCTCGGAATCCCCGAGCACGACAACTCGCGCGGCGGTACCAAGCAACATCCGAGCAAGCGCCGCGAGCATCGGGTTCGGAAAATCTTCCATCACGAATCGCCCGCCGTGAACATGGAGAATGATCGGCCGGTTTCCGGCAAATTTCGCAAGCGCGAGGTCACGAACTATTGCCCGGGGTTCGAACGCCGTATTGATATGAATGATCTCTGGATCGGACCTGGCGATCGCACGCCGGAATGCGAACGGAAGCTTCAACTGTGATGCGATCCAACCTAAGTTGAACTTTTCGCCGTCCTTGCGGCCGGCCTTGAAGTGAACAAACTCGCACCCGCTATGTTCGATGATATTGGCGATCATCGTCGAAATTCCGCTTACGTTTTCGTTTTCGTCCAGACTGGGTGACGTTATGAGGACTTTCATCGGCTCGACGAAAAGAATATCGCATCCGGATTTGTGTTGTCACAATTGAAAGACGAATTCGCTCGCCTTCTTGACTTGCAGCAGGTTGCAAGTCGTGATGCATTGGCTTAAAAAGAAATAGTCGTGAGAACCGAAACCGCCATACGAAACGATCTGGCCGTACTAAAGGCTGAGAACCGTGTACCGCGGTTTGTGATGCCGCTCGTCAAAACGGCTGTCGTGGTGATGGACGCGGCACTGACGATCGTGTGTTTCCTCGCGGCTTTTAAGATTCGAGAAAGTACGGAGGTTTTTTCTTCGACGGCGTGGGCGTGGTCGCAGGCGTTCGTACCCTATGCGGGCATCCTTTATTTCGCGGTCCCGATCCGCTTGTTGATGTTGGCATACGAGCGTGCCTACCAGTTCCAGGGTGCGTTTTCCTATACGCGAGAAGCGATAAAAATTTTCAAGGCCATATCGGTCGGTTCATTGCTGATCACCGGCTGGGCCTTCCTGTTCCGGGGTGGTTATGCGTTCCGCGACTTCTCGTATTCCCGCGGCGTATTTTTTATCGACTTCGCTCTCGCTCTGGCGTTGTTCTTTATCTCGCATCTTGTCTTGCGATCAGCCCAGGCGCGAATCCGCGGTCGGGGAATCAACCTCATACCTACGCTTGTCGTCGGAACGAATGCGGAGGCCGCCCAGACCGTTCGCGAATTAAAAGATCGCCGCGACCTTGGTTATCGTGTAATCGGCGTCGTTCGAAGTGATGCGGTAAAGATCGGTGAATTTTCGGGCCTGGATGCTGATGTGATCGGATCGTTCGACGATCTTGCCCGGCTAATTCGCGATCTCGAGATCCAGGAAGTCATCATCACGGACGACACGATCTCGAGTGATCGACTCTTCGAAGCGATGATGCAGGTCGGCCGCAAACAGCGAGTCGAGTTTAGATTCGCTCCGACGCTCTTCAATCTGCTTCCGCAGAAAACAAGCGTCGAACAGATCGGTGTGCTCCCGATGGTTCGACTTTTTCGCGAGCCTCTTTCGGACCTTCAGCGTTTCCTAAAACGCGCCTCGGATATCGTGATCTCCGGCCTCGCCGCGATCGTTCTTTCGCCCGTACTGATCCTTGTTTCGTTAATGGTGAAACGCGGTTCTCGCGGGCCAATAATGTTCAAGCAAGAGCGGGTTGGGATGGATGGCCGTATTTTTCTTTGCTATAAATTTCGGACGATGTATGCAGATGCCGACGACGCGGTTCATCGCGATGCATATCAGAAGAATATTCGCGGCGAAGAAGAAGCGAACGCAGGTGACTCGGGCGAGCCGGTGTTCGGAAAGGTCAGGGACGACGGCCGTGTCACGGGAACCGGCAGATTGCTCCGACGCTCAAGCATCGATGAGCTTCCGCAGCTTTTCAATGTTCTCAAAGGTGACATGAGCATCGTCGGACCGCGCCCGCCGATACCGTACGAGGTGGAAGGTTATGAACTATGGCATCGCAAACGGCTCGATATGAAACCCGGCATAACGGGTCTCTGGCAAGTGTCCGGGCGCAATCGCCTGACGTTTGATGAGATGGTTCGGACGGATCTCTACTACATCGAGAACTGGTCGCTGTGGCTGGATCTGAAGATCATTTTTCTAACCCTGCCTGCGGTTTGGCGAGGAGACGGCGCACGATGATGGACGTTATCCACCACAACAGTTTGGCGTGGGATACGGCGGTCGATACCGCGAACCGCTGGACGATCCCGGTGAGTTCGGAAACGGTCGACCGGGCCCGCCATGGTGACTGGAGCGTGATCCTTACACCTGTCAAACCCGTTCCGCGAGAGTGGTTCGGCGATATCTCGGGAAAGAGATTATTGTGCCTCGCGTCGGGAGGTGGCCAGCAGGCGCCCATATTCGCCGCAGCCGGGGCTGACGTAACTTCTTTTGACAACTCTGCACGGCAGCTAGAGCAGGATCGTTTCGTCGCCGCGCGCGACGGTCTCCAGATAACGCTTGAAAAAGGCGACTCGGCTGACCTGTCAAGATTAGCCGATGCGTCGTACGATTTGATTTTTCATCCATGCTCGAACTGTTTTATGCCCGCTCTTGGCCCTATATGGGCCGAATGTTTTCGAGTGCTGCGTCCCGGCGGTATTCTGCTGACAGGCTTTACGAAGTCGGAAGTTTTCATCTTCGATGACGTGGAAGAGGAACGCACTGGCGGACTTGTTGTACGCCACTCGCTTCCTTACTCCGATGAAAAATCACTTCCCGAAAGAGACTTTCAACACAAGGTCGAACGCGGCGATGCGCTTGAGTATAGCCACACACTCGAGGAACAACTCGGCGGTCAGACGGCGGCTGGATTTCACATTGTCGGTCTGTACGAAGACTATTGGGGAAATCCCGATCGGGCCATCGATCAGTACATGCCCGCGTTCGTCGCGACGAGGGCAATCAAACTTTAAATGCCGACGATTGATGAAAAGCTGAACGAGGTAGAAGCGATACTCAAAAAGAATGTTATACCCGAGCCTCGCAGGGAGGCGTCGTTACTCATCGGCCTGGCTCTTAAACGCGATCGGACATTTTTGATTGCACATCCGGAATACGACCTTGATCCGCGCTACGACGGTGAGATTAACGATCTCGTCAGGCGGCGGGCCTTGCACGAACCGTTTCAATATATATCGGGCGTGCAGGAATTCTACGGCCTGGAATTCGAAGTAACACCCGATGTCCTTATCCCGCGTCCCGAAACCGAGATGCTAGTCGAACACGGGCTCGAGATCCTCGGAAAATCTTCGGGTAATTCAGTCTGTGACGTGGGCACCGGTTCCGGATGTATAGCCGTATCGATGCTGCACGAAATGACCCGAGTGCACGCCACCGCGCTCGATGCTTCGAAGAATGCATTGAAGGTCGCCGGGCGAAATGCCGACAAGCACGGCGTCCGAGACAGACTGGAGCTGCTCGAATCAGATGTTTTTAGTTCCCTCGATGCTCAGAAGTTCGATCTCGTCGTTTCGAATCCACCGTATGTGCCGGCGGACGACATCGAGGGTTTGCAGGCTGAGGTTCGTGATTTCGAGCCGCATACGGCTTTGACCGATTGGTCTGATGGCCTTTCAATAATAAGGCGAATCGTGAATGAATCGCCGAATTTCCTCTCTCACGACGGTCATCTGCTTGTCGAGATCGGATTTGACCAGTCCCCGAAAGTGGCAGAGATGTTCGATCACACGCGATGGCATTCCCCCGACTTGTTCCACGATCTGCAGGGTATTCCGCGGCTAGTCTCGGCCCAGCTGAGATAAAGGAAACTTGGGCGGTCTAAGAGCGTAATTAAATGTACGGATTTCGATAATTGCTTGCCTTTGCAAAGAGAATGGAGTTACTATCAAGGCATTTCAAGACAAGCATTTGAAAAAACTTACGGGTGATTTTATCCAAGCGGCTGCACGCTTCGAGAGAAGTCAGTCATGATCAGGAAACACGGTGTAAGTTTTGACCTTTTTTTCGATAATCGGAGGTGAAGGGTATGAATGGTTTGTTGGCTTTGGTCTCGCTCGTTTTAACCGTGGCCTCGTTTCTGATGTATCAAAGGAGCGCGGACAACAAATTATGGTTGGCCGGGTTTATCTTATTTCTCATCGGAACTCTGGTGTTCGGCGGGCTGTTTTTGTCTGGTCGGGTAAATAAGGGCGACGATATTCACATTACGGAATAATCTGAAGCAGACCTTCAGATACCTACGTCCGGCACGCTGTTGCCGAACTGCGTTTTAACTAATTTATGCGGGCGATCTAGTTCATTGGAGCTTAGATTTGCCCGCATTTGTTTTGGTGCATCCTCGGCTGGTGTAATTTCCTCTAACAATAGGTATAATGCTGACTAAAATGTAAGGTATAAAAAGCTGTTACATTTTGCTCCTCGAAAAACCGGATTTTAAGAATGCCTAAGATTGCAGATATACAAGAAACGCCGAACCCGAACGCGGTTAAATTTATTTTGAAGGAGCCCGTCTCGCACGGCACTTCGCACTCGTTTAAAACTCGCGACGATGCGGCCGGGAACAGCCTCGCCCTAGCGCTGTTTGATATCGACAACGTC
>JBDTMK010000246.1:0-5269 GCA_039934315.1 Pyrinomonadaceae bacterium
TTCGGATCTGCTTTACATTTTGGAGATAAGGCTGGAGCGCGAAATAACCTGAGGATCTGAAATATCCAACGACGGCGTGAAAGGCATACAGATCCTTCATGTGTTCGATAATTCCGGTGAACTTATCGAACAAGCCACGCTCGTCGTTATTTGTGAAGAATTTGGAAGACATAGGTGGAAAACTAGTTCTGAAAAAAATACCACACTTTTGCAATTTACTCCTCGCTGGTTGATTACTCTTCAGATGCTCGTCGTTCCAGCTTGATCACGGGTACCGGGTCGCTACCGCTCTCGGTTCTGACTCGTGATGTCGGATTATGACTTTCCGTCCCGCGTTCCGCCATCACCCTGCAATCGTCGCGTTAATCCGCGACAAAATTCCGAGCAGTTTATGAGTTTCCGAGCAGGTGAGGGCTTTGAACCATCCGGCCGGGAATCGCGATAATTGTAGGCATGGGGAGACCGGTGATTTTGTCGGGGGTGGGGTGTTATCACTGCGGGAGTGATCAGACCTCGAAGGCGGGGATGAATAAGGGCAAGCAGCGCTATCTGTGTCGCGCGTGCCGGCGGTTCTCTAGCGGTGAGCCGAGGACGACGACGAAAAACGGTGAGCGGAAACTGCGCCGGGCGGCGAACGATCCTTCGGAGAGCCGTTTGATCTTCGAGCTTCGCGCCATCGCTCAGCGGATCCATCGAACGCCGACCACGGCCGATATCATGGAGCTTTCAAAGAAGGGCCGGGCTCGTTCGCTCGATACTTACTACGTCGTCTTCGGCAGTTTTCAAACCGGACTAAAGCGAGCCCGGCTCAAGCTTCAATGCAGACAGGAGTTCAGCGAGCACGAGAAGGAACACTTGCTGGAAGAGCTGCGGGTCCTGCGAAAGCGCGTCAAGCGTCCGCTGCTCGGGCGTGACGTCCGTGGGATGACATGGGTCTGAAGGGTCTACTTCCCAAGTCTTTTTTGAACGCGGATTTGGCGGATCAGGCGGATAGGGGCGGATCTGAAATATTTGGTGAGATCCGCGGCTAATCAGGAGCAAAAGGAAGAAGGCAGAAGGCAGAAGGCGGAAGGCAGAAAGCAGTAGGCAGGAGGCCGTGTTCACGTAGGCCTGCGCAGAGAGTAGCGGCCGGTTTTTTTGCCGCCGGTTTTTTCGATGATGCGGGCTTTGAGGAGCGGGCGCAGGAGGTCCATGGCACCTTGTCGGGATATACCGACCGCTGCCCAGATCTCGGACGGCGACATGCTGACGTGATCCGCGAGGAGCTTTAACAACTGTTCCTGTTTTGGACGCAGGGCGAGTTTTTTGCCGGGCTCGGGCTGATACGCCTGAACCCGGATCCAGACTCGTGCAAGTGTTTCACGCAGCCCCTCGGCCGAGTATTCGAGCCAGGCTGTCAGGTCGTCACCCGCAAGCCGTACCGCCTCGAGGGCGGCGTAGTAACGCGGTCTGTCTTCCCAGTAAAATTCATCCACCGAAAAGATGTGATGAGTATCAAAGCCGCGCCGGTACAGCTCCCACAGAGCGAGCGCGCGGCCCGTACGTCCGTTTCCGTCGGCGAACGGATGGATCGATTCGAACCTGTGATGGAGCACCGCCGAACTGATCACCGGCGAAACGTCCGTCGATCTCTCATTCCACCAATCGAGCAGCTCCATCATGAGACCGGAAACTTCACCCGCGGAAGGCGGCGTGTAGCTGCCCACCCGGACCGCGATCGTTCGATAACGGCCGGCTTCGCCCTGGTCCATTACGCTGAGCGCCAGAATTTTATGCAGAGCAAAAACGTCCTCGTGGCGCAGCTTGCGTTTCGCGGCATTCTTTTCGACATAGCGAAGCCCGGCGAAATAGTTGAGCACCTCGCGCTGCGATCGATCGTCGGACGCGGCGAGAGCACGTCCCTCTTCCAATGCGATCACCTGTTCAAGCGTTAGCGGATTGCCTTCGATGGCGGTCGACGCGTGCACATTGCGCGACCGCGAATCTTTCTGAAGCGCCGGTATCCAGGACAGTTCGACCGCCGCGGCTTGGATTCGTTCGCGCAGCACCGCGATCGCTTCGGTCAGACCGAGAAGCCGTGGAGTAATTGTGAAGAGGGGGACGTAGCTCACGCGATAAGTCAAGCATGTGTCAAGTTATTAGTCAAGACGTTTTCGCGACGCTTGATGGGCATGTTCGCCAAGGATAAGCGTATTTGGAAAGCCTCTAGTCCGTCGGTCTCGGATTGATCATAGGAATACCCGGTCGCTACCGCTCGCGGTTCTGACCTGTGGAGCCGGTCACCATTCACACGCAAAGACTTTTATTGCCGGTGAGGAGATTAGCAAGTATAATCTCTTCACGATATGAGGAGATTAGCGGCTATAATCTCCTCATATCGCGAGGAGAATAGACTGAATATTCTACTCACAGGATAATAACCAGATTCCCTCGAACCCGGACAAGCAATAGAAAAAAAAGAGACTTAAACCGATGACGTATATCCATGAACTGAGTGATTGGCCGAAGTTTCGGTGGGACGACTCAGTCCTTGCCCCGGAGCTCTCGCGGGTTCGGCATCTGCAGGGACGGCTCACGGGTCGGATGGAGTCGCTCGGGTTTCGGCTTAGGCAAGAATCGGTGCTTCGGACGTTGACAGAAGAGGTCGTCAAATCGAGCGAGATCGAGGGTGAGAAGCTCGATTCGGACGAGGTCCGGTCCTCGCTCGCACGGCGGCTCGGGATGGACGTGGCCGGTATGGTCTCGGCGGATCGAAATGTCGAAGGCGTCGTCGAGATGATGATCGACGCGACGCAGAACTACGACGCGCCGCTAACCGAAGATCGACTTTTCGGGTGGCACGCCGCACTGTTTCCGACCGGCCGAAGCGGCATGCGGAAGATCGTAGTCGGCGGTTGGCGCGACGACGGGGACGGACCGATGCAGGTTGTGTCCGGACCCGTCGCTCGCGAGCGAGTCCACTATGTTGCTCCCGCGGCGCTGCGCCTCGAGCAGGAGATGAGCGAGTTTCTCAAGTGGTTCGAGACAACTAAGTCGACCGATCCCGTGCTCGACGCCGGGATCGCGCATTTGTGGTTCGTTACCATCCATCCTTTCGACGACGGGAACGGACGCATCGCGCGTTCGGTCGCCGATCTTGCTCTTGCTCGATCTGAGAAAAGCCCGCAGCGCTTTTACAGTATGTCGTCTCGGATCCAGGCCGAACGCAACAGGTATTACGACGTGCTCGAAGCGACGCAGAAAGGTGGTCTCGACATCACGACATGGCTGCGATGGTTTCTGGACTGTCTTGAAAATGCGTTGAATCAGGCGGAGGATGCTCTGCGAACCGTCGTCGAAAAGGCTCACTTCTGGGAGCGTATAAAAAACGTTTCGATAAACGACCGTCAGAGAAAAATGTTGAACCGACTGCTCGACGGGTTCGAGGGTAAGCTCAATTTGTCTAGATGGGCAGCTCTTACTAAAACTTCGAAAGCTACGGCCGGCCGCGATCTGGAAGACCTCTTGCGCAAAGGCGTGTTGGTTCAGGTCGGTTCGGGTCGGAGCACGAGCTATGAATTGGCTAGCAATTAGCAACTGCCTTCTCGTGACTTTCGCGGGAACAAACAGGCGATCTTACTGGTAGACTTACCGGCAGGACGCCCGACAAATAGTTGTTCACATTCGGTCTTCGACCATGCTATCCTCTGATCTCGCTATGCTTACTGGTAACAGCTTACCGGCAGATTTACCGGCAAAAGGCTTGGCAGAAAATCGACTAGATGAAACCGGAGATGCAGGACTCGGAAAAACAAGAGCTTTACAGCGAGATTGGGCAGTTTGAGCCGCTTATGCCGTCATCGACGGGCGAGCTTGAAGATATCGCGTTCGAGCTTACGCAGCGATCGGCGAACCTCGCCAACGAGCTTGCCGGCCCGACCCTCGAAGGGGTTCGCGAGCTGCTGAGAGTCACCAACAGTTACTACAGCAACCTGATCGAAGGCAACAATACGCACCCGATCGAGGTCGAACGCGCGATGCGGGCGGATTACTCGAACGACCCCGCAAAACGCGATCGTCAGCACGAAAGCGTCGTTCATATCGATGTACAGCGAAAGATAGAGAAGGCCCTCGGTGAAAATCCGGAGACCGAAGTAGCGAACCAGGAGTTTCTCCGATGGATCCATCGTGAGTTCTACGAGCAGATGCCGGAGAGTCTGCGTTGGGTCGAAGGTGATAACGGCGAGCGCGATTGGGTTGAGGCCGGCGAGTTTCGCAGTCGGATGGTAGCCGTCGGGAAACATGTGCCCCCGACGGCGGAATCGATACCCGCCTTCCTGGATCGATTCGTCGCGGCGTATGACCTGAGTAAGCTACACGGCACAAAAAAAATCGTTGCGCTTGCGGCCGCTCATCACAGGTTAATGTGGATACATCCATTCCTGGATGGAAACGGCCGCGTCGCCCGCCTCTTCACAGATGCGTTCTTCATGCGGATCGGATTGTCGGGATACGGTCTGTGGAATGTCAGCCGCGGACTCGCGCGCCGGAACGCCGACTACAGAAGATATCTCGACGCCGCGGACTTTCCTCGCGAAGGCGATCTCGATGGACGGGGAAATCTTTCCAACCGAACTCTCACGGAGTTTTGCAGATTCTTTTTGGAAGTCTGTCTCGACCAAACTGAATATATGAGGTCGATCCTGCGTCTTAACGATTTTCTTCCGCGACTCTCGGAATACATGTCGCGAAGAGTCCAGGGCGACCTGCTTGATGAAAAAGGACAGAAGGCGGTTCCACTTCACCATAGTGCAGGCCGGGTTCTGCGCGAGGTCGCGATCATGGGAGAGATACCACGAGGCAGCGCGGCGCTCTTAACCGAGATGAAAGAACGGAGCGCGCGGTATCTTATAAGTACGCTAATTGATGAAGGTCTCCTCGTGCCGTCCTCGGACTGGCACAAGAGTACACTCAGGCTCGGTTTCCCTCCGCACGCGGCAGCCCATTGGTTTCCTGATTTATTTCCGGTGCCTCCAAGGTCATGAACTCCATTTTGGATTTTGGATTTTGGATTGAAAGAGCCGTGGATTTGCAGGGTATTGTTTGGCAACGTTTTTTTGAACGCGGATTTGGCGGAGCGGGCGGATTGGGGCGGATCTGAAATATTTGGTGAGATGCGTATGATCTGATTGGTCCTTCCGATCTGCGTTCATCCGCGGTTGATAGCGCTGACCCATTTCCATTTTGGATTTTAGATTTTGGATTTTAGATTTCCGATTTCAGCATTCCA
>JBDTMK010000247.1:0-5255 GCA_039934315.1 Pyrinomonadaceae bacterium
ATATCCGAAAAATTCACCTCGCCCCGAACTTCCCCGCCGACGATCATTCTTGCCTTTTCCGCCTTCCGGCCAATGTCGACAAGTTTTTCGGCAAGCCCCATCTGTTCATAGATCTCGAGGGTTCGCGCCTGCACTCCGATCGCTTTTGAATGCGGCGTCGTAGTTTCTTTCGAATCGATGATCACAAAATCAATCCCGTAGCGGATCAACTGACACGCGATGGCCAACCCCGTCGGCCCGGCACCGATAACGATCACGTCAGTTTTTGTCGTAGTCGACATAATTGAAATCTTCCTTTGCGTCCTGGCGTCTCTGCCTAAAAATCCGCATTGACGCAAAGCCGCCGAGACTCAAAGCGGAAATCAAGACTTACTAAACAATGCGCTCGTAGCTGTTTGGAATCTCCGGCGTATCCCCCCGAACATCCACTCGGAAAACCTTCCGACCTGACTGAAAAGGTGCCATTCGGCGGCGTCATCGAACAGTGAATAGAACACGGGTACCGCCAACAGCGTCAGCAGCAAACAGAGCGACTGCCCACCAACTACGAGAACACCGATCGAACGGTTCGTTCCCGAACCTGCTCCGGTTGAAAGGACGAGCGGGATCATACCCGCGACGAGCGCGATGGTCGTCATCAGGATCGGACGGAGTCGATCCCGGTTTGCTTGTATGATTGCGTCGTAGCGATTCATCCCCTGCGAGCGAAGATTCATAGTGTGATCGATCTGAAGAATTGCGTTCTTTTTCACGACGCCGAACAGCAGCAGCAGGCCGAGGCCGGAGAAAATGTTCACGGTAAGTCCTGTGACAAGCAGACTCAAAATTCCAAATGGAATTGAGAGTGGAAGTGTGAGAAGGATCGTCACCGGATGGATGAATGATTCGAACTGCGCCGCCAGCACGATGTACATGAAGATGAACGACAGCGAGATCGCGAGCAGGAAGTAGAAACCCGCCTTCCCCATTTCCTTGGACTGGCCGACATAGCCTGTTCGATAACCGGCCGGAAGCGATAGTGTCTTCACATAGCTATCGATCGCAGACGTGATATCCGCCGCGGAACCTCCCGGTTTCGTGTTGGCGAGCAAGGTGACTTGTCGCTGACGATTTGTTCGATCGATGGAGCTTGGACCGGTTCCGCTGGAAATTTTTACGAGCCGGTCAAGCGTGACCCATCCGATCTTTGTCGACGGAACGATCATTCGTTTTAAGCCTTCGATGTCGGTACGGTATGAATTGATCGCGCGAACGTGCACCTCGTACTGATTCGTGCCTTCATTGAATTGGGTCGCCTCTTGGCCCGCAACGAGCGTGTTCAGAGCTTGCGAAACATCGCCGACCCTAACACCGAGATCGGCGGCGGTGTCGCGATCGACGGTCAGACGAACCTCAGGTTTACCGCTGACCAACGTCGTGTCAGCGTCGACCGCGTCCGGGATCGTCTTTATCTTTTCGAGGATCTTTGCGGAGTATTGCTCGAGCATCTTGAGGTCGGGGCCGGCGATCAGGAACTGAATGTTGGCGCTGCGGAATCCTCCTCCCGAGAACGCCTGCACGATCTGGACACTTGTTCGCAATCCAAGTTCGTCAGGAAATTTAGATTTGTCAGCCAGAAGATCGCGCGTCTGGGCCATCAATATTTCCTGCGAATAATCGCGTGCGTCGATTGGCGAAAGTTTGACGTAGATCGAACCGCTGTTAACCACCTGCTGCTGGCCACCGCCTACGGTGACGAGAGTGTCAGTAACACCCGCCATCTTTCGTATCTCAACCGCGGCCCGTTCGAATACCTGCGCCGTCGCACCAATACTCGATCCTTCTTTCGCGCGGATCGTGACTTCGAACTGCGACTGATCATCGACCGGAAGAAAATTCTTACCGACAAACATGAACAGTGGAATGATGGCAAGGAAGACAAGCGCGCAGAGTGTCACGATCACCCATCGATGCGCCATCGCAAATCGAAGCAGAAACGTATAGGCACGATCGACGTGACGGAACCAGCCAGCGTCTTTCGAATTGTGTTCCTCATGCGTATGGCGTCCAAGATCCAGTTGGCCATCCCCCCTGATCTCGGAAACGTTTTCTTCCTCACCGACGAGTTTCGATTTCTTAGGCTTGATCAGACGGGCGGCGAGCATCGGCGTAAGCGTGAATGACACGAGCAGCGAAATCGCTACCGCAAACGAAGCCGTCAGTCCGAATGACGACATGAACTTTCCGACTATTCCCTGCATGAATCCGATCGGTACGAACACCGCCATCAGTGAGAGCGTCGTTGCCAGAACGGCGAGGCCGATCTCGCGCGTTCCTTCGATCGCAGCCTGGAAGGGATCCATTCCCTTCTCTTCGACAAAACGGAAAATATTTTCGAGCACGACTATCGCGTCGTCGATCACGATACCGACCATCAGCGTCAGCGAGAGCATCGTGATCGAGTTGAGCGTGTAGCCCATCGCGTACATCAACGCGAATGTCGAGATGATCGATGTCGGGATCGCGATCGCAGCGATGAACGTTGAGCGGAAGTTCCACAGGAACAGGAACACCACGATCGACGCGAGGATCGATCCGACTACTAAGTGCTCCTCGATTGAGTGCAGCGAGTTCTCGATAAAGATCGAGTTGTCGCCGATGATGCGAACCTCGAAACCCGGCGGCAGGGTGCCCGCGATTCCGTTTTCTTTGTCACCAACGATCTCTTTGAGTCGGTCTTTAATTCCGTGTGCAACGGCGACCGTGTTCTGTCCCGACTGTTTGGCGATGACCAGAGTGACGGCAGGTCTTCCATTCAACCTCGCCTCGGAACGAACTTCCTCAGCACCATCTTCGGTGTGGCCGAGATCTTTGACCTTTACTTGATAAGTTCCGCGAGTCGCGACTACGACGTCGTCGAACTCCGACACCTTCTTGATCTTTCCGACGGTGCGGACACTGGTTTCTTTTTGCCCTTCGTCCAGGCGACCGCTGGGGAATTCAACGTTCTGGATCTTAAGTGCGTTAGACACTTCGCCAGCCGTTATGTTGTAGGAGCGCATTTTGTCCGGATCGACCCAGACGTTGACCTGCCTCTCCTGTCCACCGATGATCGTGACCTGTCCGACTCCGTTTACCGATTCGATCTTCTTCTTGATCTGCTCCTTCGCGACCTCGGTCACTTCGCGCAACGCAGTCGGCGCAGATACGACGACACGCAGAACAGGAGCTGCATCGCTATCGAGTTTCTGCACAGTCGGCTGCTTCGCGGTATCGGGAAGATTCGGTATCACGGTCTGAACGCGATTCTCAACTTCTTGTGCCGCAACGTTGACGTCCTTCTCGAGCACGAACTGGACAAACACCTGCGTGATTCCTTCGACCGAAGAGGAGCGCAATTCATCGATGCCGCTGATCGTGTTGACCGCTTCCTCAATCTTATCGGTGACCTCGGTTTCCATCTCCTCGGGCGACGCACCCGGATTGAGTACGGTGATAGTGACCGTCGGAAAATCGATCTTCGGAAAGAGATCGACGCCGAGGCTCATGAATGAAAAGAAGCCGACGACGACGAGTGATAGGATCAGCATCGTCGCGAATACCGGACGCTTAACACAAATTTCGGCTAACCATTGCATAACTTCTAAATCCTAGTCCCTAGTCCCAAATCCCGAGTCCAAATCCAAAATCCAAAATCCAAAATCCAAAATCCCTTGTCTCTTCCTGGGACTTCTGGGACTTGGAACTCAGATCATTGCTTAACAAAAACTCCATCACGCACCTGGCTCAGATCGCTTACTACGACGTGATCGCCTTCGACGACACCTGACTTGACCTGGATCATGTCGTTCTCGAGCAGTCCAAGCTGGACGAACTGCTCGCGTGCAATTCCGTCCTTTACGACGAAGACCGAGTTCGAATCTCCAACCGTTCGCACCGCTCTTGCAGGAACCATAACCGCAGGCTCCGGTTTCGATTGGGTTATTCGAACGGTCGCAAACTGTCCGGGCTTGAGAAGGCCGTCGACATTCTGAATCTCAGCTTCGACAGACAAAGTTCTGGCCGTCGCATTCAAGCTCGGCGACATGCGGACGACGGTGCCGGCGAAATTGCGATCGGGCCATGCAGTGGTCTGCACCGAAACTCCCTGCCCCGTCGCGACCTTCGCGATGTCCTGTTCAGGCACGTCGATCTTCACTCGCAGAGTCGATGTTCGAACTATCGTCGCGATCTTGGAATTCGGAGTGCTTGGCGATATATATTCTCCGACGTCCGCCGTTCGCTCAGAGATGTAACCGCTGATCGGTGCCAGAACGTTCGTGTCCCCAACTGCTTTTTGCGCGGCCTGGACCTGGGTCTGGGCGTTTGTCACCACCGCACGCGCAACGCCGACGGCGCTTCGCGACGATTCGTACGCCGCCCGTGCTGTATCGATAGCTTTTATTGCGACCGCGGCATTCGAGCGAGCCTCATCCAACTGGCCTATCAGCGCGTCACGCTGCGACTTGCGCTGATCGTATAGGGATCGCGACACGTCGCCTGTTTCGAGCAATCGTTCTGTTCTACGTAATTCCTTTTCAGCGAGATCGAGTTGCGCAGTTATCGATTTCACCTGCGAGAAATCCTTGATCTGAAATATCTCACCGTCTCGCACACCAAGTCTCGCCTGCGTCTGTCGCAGATTTGCCAGGGCCTGTTCAGCGTTCGATTCGGCTTGCTGCACTGACTGTCTCTGCTGTTCGACCTGCGCACGCGCCTGTTCGAGCCGGATTTGCGCGTCGCGGGGATCAAGTCGTATCAGGACGTTCCCCTGCGAAACGTAGCTGCCAATATCGAAATTCACCTCGACGATCTTTCCACTTACAGCCGGAGCGACATCAGTCTGTGCGTCGCTTGTAAGATTGCCAGTCGCCTCAATATAGGTCGGGATCGGAACAATCGTCGCCTGGGTCGTGGTTACATCGACCGTCTGTGACAGAGCATTCGAGTTGTTTGCTGTCGCGGAGTTCGCGGTCGAACCGCACGCTGCCGTAAAGACCGCGCCAGCCGCAAGTATCAGTAAAATAATTAGGAGAGAGCTTTTATTTCTCATTTCGTTATAAAAACCGGCCGCCGTCGGCCAGGACGCGATTATTTCAAGACGCCGCGAAGAACTATCTCCGCAAAATTCTTCGCCGCTTCTTCGTTCGAAATATCGAGCAGCTTACGACCCTTATCCCACAAAATATTGTTCAGCGAATGATGGATCAGCATTCCGAGAAACGCCCGAACGATGA
>JBDTMK010000248.1:0-5234 GCA_039934315.1 Pyrinomonadaceae bacterium
GAGGGACTGAATGACAACGTCTTCGTCGTTTACGCTTCTCCACTTGTCCCCGGCACCATCTGGGTCGGAACAGCAACATCAGGTGTCATTGTCTCGAAGGATGACGGCAATACGTGGACTAAGGTCGAAGGCCTTCCCGAAAGAATTCCAGTTAGCTCGATCACGTCGGATCCGAAACGGCCGAATTACCTTTATGTTGGCACGACGCAGTCGATCTACCTGAGCCGAGATGGCGGCCGTACATGGAACCGCACTCGGGGTACGCTTCCTTTAGGAAATTTTGTCAGCATCCTGGTCGATCCGAACAACACGGACGAAATTTTCGCGGCGAGTGCTCTTGAAGCGGACGGCGGCGTCTTCTATTCCGAGGATGCGGGTATTAAGTGGCGCCGGGTCGATTCGAAGGACATGAAACTTCCGAGCCGGCGTGTATGGACGATGGCTTTCGATCCTGCTAACTCGCGAACGATCTTCGCTGGGTCCCATTCGTCAGGTGTATACCGTATCGAGCGACGACAGGAGTCCGCTACCGGCGAGACAAAGGTCGCGAAGCCGGGCACCCCTGACGGAAATTAGGGTTGCTGCATTCTTAAGAGAGGCGGTCTGAATAAGGCCGCCTCTTTCTAATTAGTATTTGGAAGTTCGGTTCTCCGCCTCTATAATTTCAGCAAGACGGAGCGAAATGATGCAGGAAACCGATTGTCCGCCCGCGGCAAGCAAATTAAAGTTGCGTTTCGAAGCTGTGAATTTTGCCGACATTCCGGGTCAGTCAGAACTTTTTCTTCGCTATCAATCCGACCCCCTCAGTCTCCAAAAATATTATCCTTCCGCCATCCGATCTCATGCTGATGTTGCCGCTAGAATACCGGAAGTTCTTAATGCGTATTCGATCGATCGGCAAGTCCTCACTGATATTCTCGAAGAACAAAATCGCAAATATGGGGCGGGAGAGGAAACGCTTGCGAACATCGAACTGCTTAGACGCGACGATACGGTCACTGTCGTAACGGGCCAGCAGGCGGGCCTCTTTACCGGGCCGCTGTACACGATCTATAAAGCCCTGTCAGCTATAAAGATGGCGGAATGCCTTCGCGGCCGTGGACTGAATGCCGTTCCGATCTTTTGGGCGGCAACCGAAGATCACGACTTCGCGGAAATTTCCCGTGCATTCATGCTCGATAACGGCAACGGCCCAATCGAGTTCAAACTCGATCAGACCGACGATTCAAAAGAAAGGCCGGTCGGCGCGATCCCAATTGCAGCTTCATTTGCTGAAGAACTACTCAATAATCTTTCGAAGCTTCCGGAGACCGAGTTTACCGCCGACCTTCGTGAAACCCTCTCTAAAATATGGGCACCGGGACGAACCATTGGCGAATCCTTCGGTGCGCACATTCAGAGCCTGTTCCGAAAGTACGGGTTGATAGTTGTCGATCCGCTCGATGTTCGATTGAAGAGTCTCGTCGCACCGATCTACGCGGCGGCCGCGGAGCACGCCGACGCAATTGTCGAAGCTCTGGTCAATCGATCGGCCGAGCTTGAGGCGGACGGATTTCAACCGCAAGTCCTCGTCACCCCGGATTACTTTCCGCTTTTCTATCACACGGATGATGGTGCACGACGATCACTGCGGCGAAAAAGTGACGGCAAATATCGGGCATCGGACACGAAGCTTGAGTTCTCCCGGGAAGAGCTTGGCAAGCTGGCCTTGAATGAGCCGGCACGTTTTAGCCCCGGGGTGATGCTGCGTCCTGTTGTTCAGGATTACCTTTTTCCGACCATATGCTATTTCGGAGGCGGTGCCGAGATCGCATACTTCGCTCAGAACAGCGAGGTCTATCGAATTCTGAACCGGCCGGCCACCGTTATACTTCACCGCCAAAGCTTTACGATCGTCGAGGCTAAGCAGTCGAAGACACTTGAGAAATATGATCTGGATTTCAAAGATCTCTTTGGCGGCTTCGAGAACTTACTTCCGGGAATCGTCGAACGGTTTATAAATCCATCGAGCGCACGACTTTTTGCTGACGCCGAAGAGAAGATCAATCTTCAGCTCAGCCATCTCGACCAGGAGCTGTCGAAGATCGATCCGACGCTCGCGATGAACCTCGCAACGCGCCGGCGAAAGATTCTCTACCACATAGCCGCGCTGCAAAAAAAGTTTCACCGGGTTCAGATCGAACGGGACGAGGTTCTTGATCGGCAGCTTCGATCTTTGTTCGCGACGCTTTTGCCTGACGGGAACCTTCAGGAAAGAAAGCTGAATGTAGGAAGTTTCACGGCACGCTACGGTACGTATTTCATCGACTGGCTTTATGATTCGATCGACCTTGATGAACGCGGTCATCGCTTGCTGTATTTATAATGAAGATAAAGATCCTCCCCGACAATCTTGCCAATCAGATCGCCGCGGGCGAAGTTGTCGAGCGCCCCGCGTCAGTCATCAAGGAGCTTGTTGAGAATTCGATAGATGCTGGGGCAAGCCGTATTCAGATCGATGTCGAGCTGGGCGGGCGCAGACTGATGCGAGTGTCGGACGACGGCAGCGGCATGGTGCGAGACGACGCGATCCTCTCGTTCGAGAGACACGCGACTTCGAAAATAAGTAGCCTCGAAGACCTGGCCGCGATCGGGACTCTCGGTTTCCGTGGCGAAGCGTTGGCGTCGATCGCGTCGGTGGCAAAGGTGGAGTTGATCACCAAGGTCGACGAGAGCGACGCCGCGACACTGGTTTTGGTCGAGGGTGGAAAGCTTGCTGACGTTCGAGATGCGGCACGTGCTCGGGGAACTACGATCTCCGTGTCAGACCTTTTCTACAACACTCCGGCCCGTCGAAAGTTTATGAGGTCGGAGCCGACCGAAAATTATCATCTGACGGGGATTGTAACTCATTACGCGCTTGCCCACCCTGAGATCGCGTTTACCTTAAACAACAACGGCAGGGAAGTATTGCGAGTCTCTCCGGCTAACGATCTTCGTGAACGAGCCTTTCAAATATTCGGTGCCGGACTGCTCGACAGTTTGTTGCCTGTGTCGGGCGGGAGGGATTTTGTCGCAAAGATCTCTGGTTTCATTTCCGCACCGCGCGAGCGCCGAACGACCCGCGATGCACAGTATTTTTTTGTGAACCAGCGTTTTGTTCGCGATAAGACAATAGCCGGCGGTTTGCTCGAAGGGTATCGGTCGGTTCTGCCGCATGGCGTTTATCCCGTGGCATTTCTCTTTATTGACATTCCCCTCGAAGAGATCGACGTCAATGTTCACCCCGCGAAGACTGAGATACGGTTTCGACGAACCGACGCGGTAAAGGATGCGATCGCCGACGCCGTTCGCGACGCTCTCGCGAAAGGCGGAATTATTGCACGGCAGGAAACACAAACGGTTGAAGACCGAGCAGCGGCGACTGCTGCGGGAGTCGAAACCGTCAATCCGACCACCCAACCGCATATCGGATTTGAGCCGATGTCGCAGGTCGTTTCCGCGCCCGGAGATTCTGCGAGTGTTGAGAAGTTCAATTCAACCTTCGAACCAACGACCGACGAAAACACAACCGGTGATTCAACCTCCGAGGTGTTTGTAAATCTGGCGGCGGAATTTGAACTCGCAGCGTCATCCCGTGTTCCTGTCGAGATGTCGGTTACTACGGAAACTGCGGTTCACGATCAGCCGACTGCGATCGACATCGAACTCCCGCCGGTCAACTCGGCCGAACGTTTCGTAAAGTCGATAGAAATCGCGGACATCTCGTCTCATAAGATCCGACCTGTTGCTCAATTGCACGACAGCTTTATCATCGCGGTCGACGACGAGGGAATGCTCTTGATCGATCAGCATGTCGCGCACGAACGGGTGCTCTTCGACAAGTTTCGCAAAAGTGAAACTGAACGTCAGATCGAATCGCAGAATCTTCTGCTGCCGGAAACGATCGATCTCACGCCGGCCCAGTCGCAGGCATTCGAACTGATCGAAGATGACCTCGCATCGCTCGGATTTGGATTCATGCGGTTGTCCGGACGAACCGTAGCGATCAAATCTATCCCGACCGATCTTCCTCCCGGTGAGGCGCGAAATCTTTTTGCGGAAATTCTGGATCACGTCGAGCTCGATAAGCGCGGCCATGCCAAACAGACCATTCGCGATGACATCGCGGCCAGCCTCGCCTGCAAGGCGGCGATCAAGATAAACATGAAGCTGACGCCGGAAAAGATGCAGTGGCTCATCGATCGGCTTCTTCTCACATCTTCACCCACGACATGTCCACACGGCCGGCCGGTCATCCTCCGCCTTACGATGAAGGACATCGAAAGAGGATTCCATCGAACCTGACTCAACTTCATGCAACCCGAAACAAATGACGACAAGCTGATTCGCGGTGTGGGAGTGACCGGTGCGACCGCGCTCAACATGATCGACATGATCGGCGTCGGACCGTTCATCACGATTCCCCTGATCGTCGGTGCAATGGGCGGTCCGCAAGCGATGCTCGGATGGATCTTCGGAGCTGTGCTTGTTATCTGTGATGGGCTTGTGTGGGCTGAGCTCGGAACCTCGATGCCGCATTCGGGCGGGCCTTACAACTATTTGAAGACGATCTATGGCCAGGCGAGATGGGGTCGCATGATGTCATTCCTCTTCATCTGGCAACTTACGTTTTCGGCCCCACTGTCGATAGCCTCGGGTGGCATAGGCCTGGCGCAGTATTCAACTTACCTCTTTCCTTCGGTCGGCAGCGCGTCAAAACTGACCCTTCCGATTCTCGGTAGCGTTGAGATAAACGCTATCCCCGTCGTCCTGATCGCCATAGGCTCGCTTGTCCTTGCGGTGTTCCTGCTGTATCGCCGGATCACAATAATCGAGAAGTACTCCAAGTTTCTTTGGGTCGGTGTCGTGCTTACGATCCTCTGGGTGATCTTCGCCGGCGTTACACATTTTGATCCACGCGTCGCGTTTGATTTTCCGCCAGATGCATTCACGCTGCGGCCGGAATTTTTTACCGGCCTCGGCGCGGCGCTCCTGATCTCCGTGTATGACTATTGGGGATATTACAACGTCAATTTTTTTGCCGGCGAGGTGAAGGATCCGGAAAGGACGATACCGCGGGCGATCATCTACTCGATTCTCCTGGTGGCGACGATTTATATAATCATGAACATCGCCATCCTCGGTGTCATACCCTGGCGAGAGTTCGTCGATATGTCCAAGCCGGAGAATGCCGGCGTTCGGCAGTATGTGAT
>JBDTMK010000249.1:0-5187 GCA_039934315.1 Pyrinomonadaceae bacterium
TCTGACTTGACCAATCAATTTTTCGCCAGTAAAATTCGACACTTGAACCGTTTCCTAGCTGAAACGTGACGGGGCGTAGCACAGCCTGGTAGTGCGCACGGTTTGGGACCGTGAGGCCGCAAGTTCGAATCTTGCCGCCCCGACCATCAGGCGGGTCGATCAACTGATCATTTCCATTCTGCTGCTGTTTCTTGCAGACATTTCTGTTCGTGAAAAGAAGTATTTATAATCACAATCACTCTGGAGGTTAATTAAAATATGGCTCGTATGACTCAATCGGAGATCGTCAACGCATTGGCGGATTCGTCGGGACTTAAAAAAGCGGAAGTTAAAGGTTTGTTTGACGCTATCGCCGAACTCGCTTCGAAGGAAGTTAAGGCAAACGGCGAATTTACGCTTCCCGGATTTGGAAAGCTTGTAAAAGCAACGCGTAAGGCCCGCGAAGGCCGCAACCCGGCGACCGGTGCAGTGATCCAGATCCCATCGAAAACGACGGTCAAGTTCCGCCTCGGTAAGTCGATGAAGGACGCTGTCGGAAAATAAGAGACACAAGGAATTTGCTTCGTATCGACCGGCTAGCTACAAACTTGCCGGTCTTTTCTTTAACACATCTCAGAAAAAACTTCGTGACAAATCTACATTCCTTCTGTTAAAATTTCCTTACAAAGTTGGTTAGCGTTCGGAATCCCTCATTAGTTGCAACGTTGAAATTGCCTTTTTCAACTAAATAACATCGGAGATTTGTAGGTTTTTACCGCAGTTTCCCGGGACTCGGCCGTTTCCAGCCTAGCGAATTTTGATAAGGGGTAATTTATCACGTAAGGAGAGTAAAAAGTGGCAGCAGCTAAACTTATGACATTGCAAGACAGGATCTTGCAAATCGATCACATCCAAGCTCGCCGGTATTCAAAGCTGACCGACGATGCAATGGAGATCGCAACGCAGGGGATCATCCGGCACCTTCGTGCTTGTGCACGTATGGAAGTTAATCCGGACGCTTCAGCGGTACGCGAAATAATTGACGACGCCTTAAACGGCAGGCGTGTTTTCGCCGAAACGTCGAACGACCTTTTAGCCGCTTAAGAAGTATTTATATTTACTTAGCAATACATATAGCCGCCTCATCGAGGCGGCTTTTTTTGCGCTCATTTAACCTAGAAAGTATGTTTTTGGAAGACTGGTGGCTGGCATGTCGACGCGTGATAATACCCAAATGGATCGCGTTACTCCGCTCGTAGTTTTAGTTTGTACAGCGTGTACTTCCCGATCACCTCTCCCGCATCCCGCTCATACCATCTGTCGAGATTCGTAAAGTCCGTTACACCCTCGTTGTTGACGATCGCGTATGAGAGCATCGGATTTGCGGCGTTCGCGGCCGTGAAGTTGGCCCGGTAAGCAGCGTAGCGATTCACTTCAATGGCAACCTCACCATAGGTCAAAGGCTTTGCTTCGGTGCTCAACCGATCGGAGTGCCGTCCCCAGCCGAACAGCGCGATCTGCGACACGAAATCATTTTGCAAAAGATAATCCAAACCCTTTTCGTCGATATTCAGGTAGTAAAGATACTGGAAATAACGATCTTTGTTTTCCTGCCACGACATCCCGGCGAACACGTGTTGGTGCCTCGACCAGAGAACATTCTGAGGCGCCACGCTAGGCATGTCATCAGCCTGGATCATGTCGTACGAGAAGACGGTCGAGCGATGCGGATCGGCGTCATCGCTGGACAAAACCTCGAGCCGTTTCGCGACCGGAAGAGCAAGATCTCGCTCGACGTTGGATTCGTCCAGAACGCGCACCGTGTAGTGGCATTCGATAAATCCCCATACGATCGCGACAATCGCAAGACCAGCACATGCGAGTTTCGGTAATGAACTTTTTGAGTTCAATGCTCGCCGAAACAGTATTCCGAGAGTAACGATCAATGCCAACGCCGCGACGTAGTTTCCGATGAAAACCTGATAGTGGATCGGCTGAAGCGAGCGCCCGGTTATGATCTGCTGATTGAAAACGATGAGCGGCACCAGAGCAAGCGACAGCGCAAAAAGCGTGGACGGATCGCGGTAGTGGATCCACTTTCTGGCTGCGCCGGCGGCCAGCAGCAGCAGGCAGGCAATGCTTATGAACTCAGGCATCCGCCAAAAGTCGGGAGCCCGTGAATAGACCAAGAGCTGAACGTCATCCATAGTCTCCGAGCGTTTCGACAAAAGCCAGGCGTATGGGATCAAAGCAGCCGTGCACCCCGCGCCGACAAGAACGAGTGACCTCAGATCTTTTCGAAAACCATTCGGCCGAAAAACCAGCCAGACGAGAAACAGGCAGCCTAACCAGGCTCCTGCGGTTGTCCAGATGAAGAAGTACGAAAAGACTGTGTAGGCGAAGCAGAAGATCGAGCCAAGTATGAACAATGTGGAATGCGGAATGCGGAATCTGGAAGTTGTGTCGCCAGATTTTGAAACCGGAGACGTTTCACCCGATCTGGGAGCCGGAGGCATCTCGGATTCCGCATTCCGCATTCCGCCTTCCAGATTGGGCAAAAGTTCGCGTTCCGCATTTCCCAAGAGTTTCCACACAAACGCAAACAACCCGAAGACCGCCACCATTGCCATCGCGGGAATGTAACGCCTGAATCCCGGAAAGTACGGATAGGAGAATCCGTCGAAAAAGACTTCCGGCATCGCTCCCTCGCCCGCCGCAAGCGCACCTCCGGCGAATACGATGAGCGAGCCCGCCATGCCGTACCAGTTGCTTCCCGTCATCCGTGCGATCAGCCAGAACGCCGCGAGTGCTGCGAAGAATCCTGCAAAGGCGCCGGACAACGTCATCGCCCACGGCGTTCCCATCCCGAGTACACGTGCCGGTAATGCGATCGTGTACGGAGCGGCGAATTGTATTGAGAAAAGAGACTCGGGCTGCGGGGTCTGAGGCGAATCGTCACGTCCCGAATACGGATCGTTCTTTCGCGGCCGCCCGTCGATCAGAGCTCGCACGTAAGATGCGTAAGCGACCTCGTCGATGTCGTTGTACGCGTAATGCCCGTTCCAGTCCGACCCGCGCAGATAGAACATTTTCAACTGCGGATAGAGACAGAATATGGCAAGGAAAACGGCGGCGATCACGCCAAAGCGCCAGCGAAGCTTCATAAAGAATGGACAGGTTAACACAGGCTGTTCCTTGTTCGTAGTTGATTGACCGTTCGGTCGAAAGACTGGAGCGCAGGCATCCTGCATGTATGAGGGCGAAACCCGAAAAACCCCAACGGCCTCGACAGATGACGGTTTACAACGCTTCACATAGTTGAAGCCAAGATGCCTGTGCTCCAGTCCGTCGAGTTCGTAACCACAAACTGTAAAAAACAAGTCACAAGGAAACCCACGTGCTAAAATTTCTCCAAACGGAGACAAATATGAAACTCGCGCTCACTTGCCTGCTTCTTCTCTTGCCGCCCTTTGCCTTCGCCGGCGAGATCGAAGATCAAAACAAAGCACTCGCTCGCCATTTCTATGAAGAGGTTTGGTTCAAGAACAATCCTGCCGCCGTCGATGAAGTTGTCGCACCGACCTACATCGCGCACGATATCGGGAAGCGCAAAAATTCAATGGAGCAGGCCGAAGAGCAGAAAAAGATCGCGCAATATTTTTGGGATCGCGGTTCGATGACGGGCACGATCGATTATCAGATCGCCGAGGGGGATCTCGTGGCGACGCGCTGGCAATGGTATTTCGAGCCGAGCGTCTGGTGGATGAAGTTGCTTGGCGGCAAAGAACATATCCCGATCATCAACGTGTTCCGCATTCGCGACGGAAAGATCGTGGAGATATGGAACCATCGTCACGACATCGACACCGGGATGGGTAATCTCATTTTTGTAAAAGGCCTCGCCGTCGGCCTCCTCCCCTCGATCGCACTTCTTGTCGTCATGTTTCTGATGTGGAGGAAACTACGAAAGCAACGGCTCGCCACGCCCCGACCGTCTGAATCTTAGAACTCACACTGAAAGTGTGCCCGAGGTGATTGAAGTTCAGCGAGAAAGTGTATTATTTTTGGTAAACACTTTACGCCTCGGCGCGTGATCAGAGACGGAGACCCTCGTGAAACCGACAAACATCAACGATCCGGAATATTTCCACAAAGTAGTGGATTGCCAGTACGCCTGCCCCGCTCACACGCCGGTGCCGGAATACATTCGACTGATCGCCGAAGGGCGATACACCGAGGCGTACATGATCAACTGGGATTCGAATGTCTTTCCCGGGATCCTCGGGCGCACGTGCGACCGTCCATGCGAGCCGGCTTGCCGTCGCGGGCGGATCGACGAAGAGCCCGTCGCGATCTGCCGCCTCAAGCGCGTTGCAGCCGATAACAAGGACGAAGTAAAACATCTGATGCCTCAAGCTCCGTTCAAGCCCAACGGCAAGAAGGTGGCATTGATCGGTGCGGGCCCGGCGAGCTTAACGGTCGCGCGGGATCTTGCCCCGCTAGGTTACGAACTTCATTTGTTCGACGAGCAGTACAAAGGCGGAGGGTTCATGCTCAGCCAGATCCCCGCGTTTCGCCTGCCTGAGGCGGTGCTCGACGAAGAAGTCAATTACATTCTCGATCTCGGTATTCACACGCACTTCAAACACTACGTCTCGTCGCTGAAAGAGGTGCTCGAGCAGGATTACGACGCGATCTTCGTCGGAACCGGCGCTCCGCGCGGGCGCGAGTTGAAAATTCCCGGACGAGACGAAGGCGCGGCGAACATTCACATCGGCATAAACTGGCTCAACAGCGTCGCGTTCGAACACACGAGCAAGATCGGCAAGACCGTGATCGTCCTCGGCGGTGGAAATACCGCGATGGACTGCTGCCGCACGGCGCGTCGGGTCGGCGGCGAAGACGTCAAGGTCATCGTCCGCTCACCGTTCGCGGAAATGAAAGCATCGCCCTGGGAAAAGGAAGACGCACAGCACGAGGACATCCCGATCGTCGACAACCACGTACCGAAGTCATTCGTGATCGAGTACGACGAAGTTGGCGACGCCGAGACGAATCTGTCAGAACCGCGAGCGGTAGCGACCGGGTCACCCGCTGGAAGTTCGACGCCCATCGGCCAGCTCAAAGGTGTAATGTTCGAGAAAGTAAAAGCGGTCGCCGCCGAAAAAGACTTTCGGATTTGTAGATTGGAAGGTGGTTTTGTCTACG
>JBDTMK010000250.1:0-5184 GCA_039934315.1 Pyrinomonadaceae bacterium
CGAGTGCAAAAGCTAACCCCGAGAGATGGATAAACAATCCCATCTGCTTTTCATCTGCTGTCTGCAAAGCCATCTGCGGGCGGTATTGCATGTCGAAACCCATAAAGATTCCTCCTATCTAAACTCCCGTAAATCCTCGCTCAACAAAAATTTCTCTCATCATCTCTCTCGCCCTGAAGAGCCGGTTCTTCACCGTCCCGAGAGGTAGGCCCGTGACGTCGGCTATCTCATCGTAGCTCAGGTCCTGCGCATGTCGAAGTAAGATCAACTCACGATATGCGCCGGGAAGACGCTTAACCACGTTATCGAGCTCGGTCCTCCATTCGCTTCGCTCACGATTCTGCTCAGGCGAGGGTTTCGGACATTCGATTTGAAGTTGATACGTGCCATCCGCGTTCTCGGTTTCGAGGCTTTGCGGACTGATCGAATTACGTCGCATGTGATCGATCGCCGCATTATGAGCGATGCGATAAAGCCACGTTGAAAATTTGTATTCCGAGCTGTAGCGCGATAGTGAATTGTAGACTTTTATGAATACTTCCTGCGAAACATCCAGCGACGCTTCGTAATCGCCCAGCATCCGAAAAATGTAGCCGGTGATCGGACGCTGGTATCTCCGGACAAGGCCTTCGAAGCCATCTTCACGCCCGCCGATCGCGGAGGTGATCAGTTCGAGATCCGATATATCTTTAAAGTTTTCTAAAGCTGCTTCAGATGTGGCCATGATGCTTTGGTACTACGGTATTTTCTTTGAAAATGTTTCACTGCGCAAACGGCAGCGGTATCCGGGGTTATGTGCTTCGCACGAGAAAGTCCAAAGATAGCCAGAGAGTCCGGAGGGAGTCTATGTTTTCGGGTCAATCCGACAGTTTGTTATGACAAACCGACTGCTCCGAGACGCAAAAAGTTTGCGCAAAAATCGCGGTTATCGAGGGCTGGGCGCGCCAACATCGGCTTATGCCAACATAACGTGGGGAATTCTTCGTAATTTAAAGGCAATAACGGAGTTCTTCCGCCGGATCGTTGATCCTATCGCCAGCCTAGTGAAGCGAGACCTGCCGGCGCTGCAAGATCGTCAAAGCTTAAGCTGCCGACCGGAACGTTCAGGCCGACATCGTCAGCTCGCAGAACTCGAAGCGTACGCCCGAGGGCCTCACTGGAAATTTCCTTTATCTTTGTCGGAAGAAGATCTTTGCCAACGACGAGCAGAGTTTCCAGCAGGCCGCCCGAACGAGGATCGGCGAACCGGTCGTTGTAGAACATCAGAAGGCGGAAGATCTCGTCATCGCGCTCGCTGTCTCGGCACGTTACCGTACGGACGACCGCCGGCTCGTCGCCGCGGAGAAGCAATGCCGTGAAGCCGTCATTCTGTGCGCTCAAAAGGAGCGAGTCCGACGGCGGATCAGTTCGCATCAACCACCTCGTCTCACTGACAGCTCTCGGTAATATCAATCCGGCCTTCCATCCGAGACTTTCAAATACAGTTTCGTATTCGTCGATCACCGACAATTTTACCGCGGTGGCAAAGTAGCGGGACTTGCCTTCCCTATCGTTCGAGATCTTGTTGCGGGTGATACGGAGCTCCCCTGCCGGTGCACCAAAACTCTGCTCGGCTTTCCAGTCGAGAATCTCTTCCGCCTCGCCCTTCGCCGCTGCATCGGTGTCCAGCGTCAAGATCGCGGTCCTTGCAGTGTTGCTGGGCAGCGACACTGACCAGTTCGTTTGCTTCATCAACCCGGCCGACACGACTGCTTCCTCCAAAAAGACGCGAAGCTCCTCAGGGCTGGAGATATTTCGCTCGACAAAACTCGGCGTCAATAAGTTCGACGGCAATTCGATTGTCGCCGCCTGCCGTACGCCAAACTGGCCACGCCCTTCTTTTTGCAAGGCAAGAGCCGTAACAGCTTCGCGCTCGAGGCCGATCGCTGATTTTGGATAATTCGGTTCGGTTAAAACTGAAAACATTTAGTATTCTTTGTACGCCCTTCCGTCCATATCTTGCCCTTCGGCCTTGCTCTTTACGTCCGTCAGACCGCTCTCGCCATCCGGCGACAGCGGGTCTTTATCCTGCTTCTCATCCCACTCTTCTTCTTCGGTAATAGGGTCACGCGGCTTTTCACGGAGGTACTTTCCCTCGACGAGCTCGTCAATCGACTTAGGCAATTTCCCCTTGTCAGCATGGAATTGATCAATAGCCTTCCGCATTTGCCAAAGGTTTTCTTTCAAGACGGTTTCCCGGGCATGCTGAATGGTGCGCTGGTAGGTAGGGAATGCGACCGACAGCAGGATGATGAGGATAAACATCGCTATCATCAGCTCCAGCAGCGAAAACCCCTTCTGATTTTGCATTTTGGATTTTGGATTTTGGATTTGTCTCACGTTTGCCTCGAGTGTGGCGCAACCAGAGCCTTTATCCTTCGCAGAAGAATCCAAACTCCAAAATCCAAAATCCAAAATCGACTTACCAGTCACTATATTTCTCTCCGTTTAGCCCTTCTTGATCCGAGGCCGAGCGCACATCAAACACGTTGACGTCGTCCCAGCTCTCGTCGTCCTTTGTTTGATACGACGACCGCAGCTTCCAATCGGATTCCCCCGTCGTCGGATCGATGGGCTTCTCGCGCAGATAAACCTTTTTGATTTCGTCCGTCGCGTTGTTCAAATCAGTCGCATTTTTTTCGCCAAACGCTCCGCCGCCGCTACCGATGCTCACACCACGCTGCCGTACCTTCACCCCGTCAACCAGGACATCAAGATCAGGTGGATAACGATCGATATTCTCACTGTCAAAAAGTGCGCAGTCGTCTATGATTACGCGGCTTCGTGGGTCAGCTGGAGCTGGGGGCTGAGGCCGTGATCCGGCCGCCAGGTTCGGACCCTGCCCGGCTGGACAGGCCCCTACCGTATCGCGTTTGAATTCGTCGATAGCGTTGCGGACCTGTCTGAGAGTCTCGCGAAGACGCAGCTCGCGGTCCCGCTTCACTGCGTTCTGAGCGAGCGGCAGACTGCCCATTACCAGGATCGCCAGAACGGTAAGCGTGACGACCAGCTCAAAGAGCGTGAAACCGTTCGCCGTTCGCAGTTTTTTTAAGCGATCCTTCACGATGACCTGTTAGAACTTTACCGGCAGATTCCGGCCATCAGCAGTAAGAAAATTCAACACGTCCCTTTCCAGAGTGATCTCAGGCTTTCCATCAACGAGCGCTTCGATCTCGACAAACGCGAGAACGCCTTCGATCGCAGAAACTGTTCGGTCCGGAGCCGATAGCGAGATGAACATTTTGCCGTTCTGGTTGAGAAACGGTGTCGCCGTCGTGTTGGCGGTTCCCATGCCGAACACATCGCCAAACATTACCGAACGTAGAGCCAGTTTCTCTTCGTCAAATTTCAATCCAAGCACGGCTGACCGGAAGGGCCAGAGGCTTTTGACCATGATCGGAATTCGCGTCTTCTCGCCAGCTTTCATGGTACGAATGTCCCCCGCAATTGTGAGTTCAACTGTCGAAGAAGAATCGGTATTCCGGACGAGAGCGGCATTTCCGGGCTGACCCGCTGCTGACGTATCCGAGGTCGGTCTGATAGACAGGGTTTTTACGCCGCTGTCGATCGGCGCAAGGTTCATCGCAAGTCCATCACTCTTAGCAGCAGGCTGCGTCTGAGTCGGCATCGTCGAAGGCACGGCCTGCTGCGTCTCGGTCACCTTCGCCGCCGCTCCAGTATCCGCACCCGTTCCATTTCGTACATACTCCGGTTTATCAACCTGACGATCCGGAAGCTGGATCTGTGCCACCGTCGGGAGTCGACGCGCGGATGCAAGCAACTCTTCGCGTTCCTCCTGGATGATCATCGCTTCGAGCGACCCGCTGGTCGGCGTCGCGAGACTGCCGGTCGGTCGTTCAACCTCATCCTCCGGAAGGATGGCCGGCGCTCGAATGACCCGAGGCGTCACGGCTATCACGATATCGATCTGTCTTTTCTCATTCGTGGGAGTCGTAAACAAGCGTCCGATGATCGGGAGCCAACCAAGGACCGGGAGTCCCTGACGCGACTCACCCTCGACGTTGGTCGCTACGCTCGCCAAAAGCAAGGTCTTGTTGTTCTGGACCCGGGCAGTGCCCTTGATAGTTCTTTCGGTGAAGATCGGATTCTCCGCCGTGCCGCCCGATGCGACATCCTTGGATTCAATTTCCATCGCCACCTGAACGTCCTGATTAGGAAAGACTATGGGTTTGAATTTGAGCGTCAGACCTGTCTGCTCATAATTGATAACGTTCGAGACGACGCCGTCGCTAGACTGGCCGCCACTGGTAACGAACTGTGCTGTCTGCACTGGTACCCGCTGTCCGATTCGCGCCGATGAATCTTCGTTATTGAAAGCGTGTATCTGCGTGGACGCCAAAAGTTTTGTGTTGCCCTTGCTCTGAAATGCGCTCACAACGGTCGAAGGAATCAAGAGTCCGGCAGCGACGCTGGTCAATGAACCGAGGGAAAAAGCTCCCGTCGAAGGGCCAATAAACTGGCTGCTGCCGCCGATATTATTGAGTTGGCCTCCTAGCGGTCCTCCGATCTGGTTTCCCAATCTGAGCAGGTCATTCTTGTTCACTTCGTAAATTCCGACATCCATCACCACTTCGGCGCGGTCCTTATCGAGCGACGAGATAAGCTTCTCAAACAGCCGCACGTTCTCCTCAGTGTCCCGGATCGTCAAGCTATTCGTCGTCGCGTCCTCGATTACGATGGTTTGACTTCGTCCCGGTTGCGCCGGGATCGCAGATGTAATGATCGTCTTGACGTCCTTTGGATTCGCATTCGCAAGGTAGAAAGTTCTAAGCACCAGCTGCTGAAAATTTGTGCGACGGTTGCCAGTCGCCACGAGGATCGTCCTCGGCCCTACCTTCTGAAAGAAAAGATTCTCCTGGAGAAAAACATAATCGAGCGCTTTGGCGGCGGTTACGTTCTTTAATTCGATTCGGATCTTACGGTTTTCCAATCTCGATTCGGCGTCGAACAGGACGTTCAGATCGAGATCCTTTGCCAACTCTTTTACGATGTACTGAAGGTCGACGCCACCCGGGAACGGAACGTCGCGCATTTTTTCTAACCGCTGTGGGATCTGAAAATCTGGGGCCGCACCATTGTAGCTGGTGGGCGTGAACCTTGCCTTTCCGCTTCGATCCGTCGTGA
>JBDTMK010000251.1:0-5181 GCA_039934315.1 Pyrinomonadaceae bacterium
CCGTTGTGTAGAGTGATGAAAAGGTTGCCGTTCGTACTGCATACAGCTGTCCATTCGCGGCGGACAGCCAGTGAAGTTCGTTCTCGTCCGAAGAAATGAGGTGGGCCTCGCCTGTCGGCGCCGATACCAACCAGATCTTCGAGCCGGGAGAATTCGGTTCAATGCTTACTAGCGCCAGATCATCGTTGTTCTTCCACGTTATGTTCTCGACATAATGCCAGCGCTGTTCAGAAAGATAGCTCTCACTTCCGTAGTCCGGGTCGATCAGCAGGATTCGATAATCGTAAACACCGCCGCCGTTCATTTCCTGAACTGCACATGCGATCGTGCGGCCGTCGGGTGACCATGCAACCGGGTTCGCGCGAAAGGTCGGCAGGACCCGCTTTTCGCCTTCGGCGATAAGCAGCTCGCGAATATTCGTCCCGTCTGCGTTCGCTATTATCAGGGCGGTCTGCCGAAGGGCACTGTAGGATTCGGTATACGCGAATCGGCTCCCGTCGGGAGAGAAGCTCACCGACACGTCGCTTTCCACCGGCAGGGGCTCCGGGCTACCGCCTGTAAGTGGTATCCGGAACGCGCTCGAGCTCACCTCGTTCCGGGCAAACGTCGAGTAATAGATGAGATCGTTCGAAGGGTTGATCGCGAGGCCGATGAACTCTACCGGTTCGGCCGGTAGTATTTGAAATAGCTCGCCATCGGCGAACCGCATTTTCCAAAGGCTCTCGCCGCCGTCCTCTTTCTGTGCGTACACCAAAGCCTTGCCGTCAGGTGAAACCGCGGCGATCGAGATCTTCCCGCTGTTTGTGATCCGGTCTGTGCTGCCCGCGATAAGCCGCGGCGTCCGATCCCGGAACCATACAAACGCGGCGGCAGAAAGCGACAGCAAAAGAAAAACAGCCAGGCCGATGATGACGTACGGCCTCGAGCGGGTTTTCACTTCCGCTGAATGGTCGACGCGGGACGGCGTGTCGCGCCGATCGCTTCCGTTTCGCACATCCGCGATGAATCGGTAACCGCGTCGAGGTACGGTCTCAATGAATGTAGGACTCGCGGCCGAGTCGCCGAGCGCCTTTCGGAGGACTTTTATGTTGTGCGTGAGATTCGATTCTTCGACTGCGCGGCCGCTCCATATCGTTGCCATCATCGTTTCTTTTTCGACGAGACGACCGGCATTGGCGACCAGCAGATGGAGCGTATCGAAAACTTTCGGTGTAAGTGGTATCGGAGTGTCCGAGCGCTTGAGTGATTTCTCCGCAGCGTCCAGAAGGAAGTCATCGAACTCGAAAATCTGCGGATTATGAGACGACATGAGGAAATTCACCACTTTCTCACAGAAAATTCACTAAAAGTTTAGGACTCCAAGTGACTAAGTGTGGCAATATAGACCCGATATTATCATACGCGTCGCTCACCGCAGGCCATATGATTTATCGGCAACACGACCGGCGGAACTCAGATGATGCAGTTCCGTGCGAACGAAGACCGGCCTATTCCTAAACATTCATTCCGTAACCGGCAAAAGCTCGCCCTGTTTCCGTCTTGTGTTAACTCAGTCCTCCGGAGGTATTCAATGTCTCAAAATCTCAATTTCTCAGGTGTGTGGCGCATAAAGCTCGGCGTAATAATCGTCTTTCTGATCGGCGTGGCAACTTGGTTCGGAACCACGACGCTTGCTCAGTTGATAGATCGCACCAAAAACCCCAATGTGATCAACGCGGGGATCGCGAAGTCTTTTAGCCAACAGGTCGGAGCCGGCCGAGGCGACATGGTGACGCCGGATTCGTCGATGTTCATCATCAAGCGGGATCCGTTCCGCTCGATCAGACGCGGCCGCCAGTTGTTTCAGCGCAAGTATCTTCGCACTCAGGGTGCCGGCCCGATCGCTGACGATCTTATTCTCGGCGGCAACATCGAAACATCTCTCCGGATAGGCGCCGGTTTATCCGATAGCTGCGCAAGTTGTCATGGACGGCCGCGAGGTTCGGCAGGATTTGGCGGCGATGTCGTTACGAGGCCCGAGAGCCGTGATGCTCCTCACCTCTTCGGACTTGGCCTGAAAGAAATGCTCGCGGACGAGATCACGACGGATCTTCGATCTATTCGAGACCAGGCGGTCGCACAGGCACAGATCACTCACGCAAATGTTACCAGGAATCTGCAAAGTAAAGGCATCGATTACGGGAAGATAACCGCCCGCCCGAACGGGACGCTGGATACATCTGAGGTGGCCGGTGTCGACACCAACCTGCGTGTCAAACCTTTTTTCCATCACGGCGGGACAATCTCCATCCGCGAATTTATCGTCGGTGCGTTTAACGACGAGATGGGTTTGCAGGCCGTCGATCCTGACCTCATGCTCGCCCACGACGGCGGGCGCGTCGAGACGCCATCCGGAATGATTCTGGATGGTTCCACCGATCAGATAAGCGGTCCGCTCGCGACGAGCGCGGTGCACGATGAAGACGGCGACGGAATTGCGAACGAAATCCCGTCAAGCGTCGTCGATCATATGGAGTTTTATCTGCTGAATTATTTCAAGGCGGGTACTCATCAGCAATCAAACGGTGCGATAAAGGGATTGGGGACATTCAAGGAGATCGGATGTGCTCAATGTCATATCCCCGATCTGCAGATAAATCACGACCGTCGCGTGGCGGATGTCGAGACGGCCTACGATCCCGTCCGAGGAAACTTCAACAGCCTGTTTGCCACGGCGGCTCCGCTGTTCTCGCTGGTATCTGACTCAAGCGGTTACCCGGAGTGGAAACGACCGAATGGCGGATCGTTCCTTGTTCGAAATATCTTTACGGACTTTCGGCGGCACGATCTCGGTCCGAACTTCAAGGAGCGCAATTACGACGGGAGCTATCAGACGATGTTCCTGACGACTTCGCTATGGGGTGTCGGATCGACCGGACCCTACGGACACGATGGCCGCAGCATGCATTTGCTTGACGTCATACTTCGGCACGGCGGTGAGGCACTGCAGGCTCGTAATAACTTTGCGTCGAAGAATCAGACTCGGCAGCAGGAGGTGATCGAATTCCTGAACACGCTGATCCTCTTTCCGCCGGACGACACTGCGTCGAATCTCGATCCGGGCGACCGGAATAATCCGGGATTTCCGCAATACGGACAGGGAAGCATAAAGCTCGGAGTCCTTTTTAATAACCCGGCGGATCCAGAGTAGGTAGTCGAAGGAATTCGCGAAATAGAAGAGGCTGCCCAAAACAGGCAGCCTCTTCTAATTGTCTTGACGTTGTGATGGTCGGGACGGCGATTTGTCTCGAAGGGAATTATCGTTCTGTCCTCGTTCCAGCCTCATGCTTTTTGCGGAATGTCATCGCCTTCCGGATAGAATTGCAGGGACGCCGAATTGAGACAATACCGTTGCCCGGTCGGCGGGGGACCGTCCGGGAAGACGTGACCCTGATGTCCGCCGCATCGGGCGCAGCGGATCTCGACTCGACGCATACCGTAGCTGTCGTCGGCGATCTCGGTCAGGTGATCTTTGTCGAACGGTGTGTAAAACGACGGCCAGCCTGTTCCCGAATTGAACTTGTGTTTCGACGAAAATAACGGCAGACCACAAAGCCGGCACGCATATGTTCCGTCCATTTTGTTATCAAGCAATGTTCCGCAGAACGCCGCCTCAGTCCCGTGATTCAACAGAACTCGACGCTCCTCTTCGTTCAGGTCTTGTGCCAGGCGATCGCGCGTCTCATCCGAGATCGGCGTGATGTCATAACCGCCATCCGATAATTCTTTTTTTGATTTAGCTTCCATAGTATTTCCAATTCGGGCTGCCGAACGCTCCGTTCAGATCAATTCACCATCCATGACTAATCATTAGCCCCACCAAAATGCCGCGGCGATGATGCAGTACAATCCTATCAAAGCGAGGCCTTCAAGCCATATCGACTCACCGTCAAAAACAATAAACGCCGCAACGATAGCTGCAAGAGCGAGCGACACAACAAGCAATGGCGAAAGCACGAAAGTGAGGATCGAACCGCCTAGAAAGAACGAGAGGATCAAAAGTATCGGGAACAACCCTAGTGCGATTTGGAGCGAGCTGTTGAGAATCACGCTTACGGCATAATCCATCTGGTTTCGCCACGCGAGTTGTATACCGATGAGGTTTTCGATCGCGTTACCGGCGATTGCAACGATCACCAAACCCGCAAAACTCTCCGAAATGCCGATCGCTGCCATAGCCGGCTGCAGCGCCTCAACAAACCAGTCGGCGACAAATGCAGCTCCGACACCAGCTCCTGCAAGAACTCCGATCGTCAACCCGAGCGACCACTCCGCATGCCCCATCTCGGCTTCCTGGGTCGCTAAAGCCGGATCGCCTTTGAGCGAAAAATAAATACTCGACCCGAATAGCACGAGAAGAATGATCGCCACAAAAATATCGAGATTGTCTATGTGAGATTCGCCCGCCGTATGGAGAGATTTAGTTAATGTCGGAATTATGAGAGCCGAAACCGCAAGCAGCATCAGGACTGCGATCATTCGCGGCGGGCCGCTTTTAAATCGCTGAGTGCCGTTTTTTAATCCTCCGAGGAACAATGCAAAGCCGAGAACCAAAAGCGAATTTCCGAGAATCGAGCCGACAAGAGCTGCTTGCACGACATGATCGAGGCCGGCACGCAAGGCGAAGATCGCGATGAAAAGTTCCGGAAGGTTGCCGAGACCCGACTGCAGAACTCCGGTCGCGCCAGGTCCCAATCGGCTGCCGAGTTGCTCAGTGGCATCGCCGACGATTATCGCGAGCAGCGCGAGCGCGATCGCCGATACCGCGAATGAGATAACAGACCCCGCTCCGCCGAAATGCAGGACGCCCGATACAATTACTGCAATCGCACAAACAATGATGATTATCTTTTCTTTACGGGTCACTATTTGTCCTCGAGCTTCGAAATGCGCGAGCTCAGCTCACGAAGCTTTTGCGCCATCGCACCAAGTTTCCTATACGCTGCCGTTGCGCGGAGCCATTCCTTGTTCTCAAAGCCCGGTATCCCCGAGATAATTTTGCCCGGTTCAACATCATGGCTTGTCGCGGACTTTGCGGTCAGCACCGCATCGTCGCCGACCTTCAAATGTCCGGCGATTCCCACTTGCCCCGCGAGGATCACGCGCTTTCCGATGACCGAGCTTCCGGCCAGTCCAGTTTGC
>JBDTMK010000252.1:0-5168 GCA_039934315.1 Pyrinomonadaceae bacterium
TACGATTCGGCAAGCTTGTTCAGGGCCGGGGCTTCCTCTTTACAACTCGGGCACCACGCGGTCCAGAAAACGAGCACCGCCGGATTGCCCTCGATATCTTCAAACGAGATGTTCGTTCCGTCGAGCCCACGGACCTCGAATTCGGGCGCAAGCTGCCCAGGCTTTGCTTCGCGCGCAACTGCCGCGTGTTCAACGGCAGGCTCGGCGATGCTTTCGAGATCTGCATTGGTTCCGCAAGCGGCGAGACCGATCGCGATGAGCGCACAGAGTGCGAGAGTTAGAAAGAATTTAAACGACCTCATAATGTCTCCTTGAAAATTTTCAGATGAATCTTTTGCCGGCTTCGACGAACAGATACTGGGCTGTGAGTATCATCAGCACGCCGAACACCGTCTTGACACGATCCATCCACACACCCGATCTGGGCAAGTAAGAGATCAGACCGCTGAACGACCCGAGCACGATCATCAACGTGCCCATCCCGAGAGCAAATACGAACAGCACAGATATTCCGAACAGCACACTCGCCCGGCTGCCGACGAATGCCAGCGTCGCTCCGAGTGCCGGTGCGGTGCACGGCCCGACGATAAGCCCCGACGAAGCTCCGACCACAAACGCCGACAAATAGCCTTTTCCTTTTCGTTGGGGGTTCCAGCGATTCAGGAACTGCGGCATCGTAAATGTGAAGACGCCTAACATCGACATCGCCATGACCAGGATCACGTTGCCGACAACGATAAAAGTCCATGGGCTTCCAGCCCATCGCCCGAAAAGCGTCCCGGTCAAACTGGCAAACGCGCCCAGCGCCGCGTAGACGATGCTCATCCCGACGACGAACAATAGCGACTTCGAAAATCCGCCTGCGTTAAATGTTCGCGTGCTCGATGCATCTCCGATCGTCGCTTGTCCGCCAATAACTCCGAGCTGGATTGGAATGATCGGATACACGCACGGCGTAAAGCTCACCAGGAGTCCCGCGACATATGCCGCGGGGTACGCGAGCAGCGAAGCACTCGACAGGTATTCGTTTAAATTTGCAATAGAACTTTGCATGGTCTTCAAGAGGACAAGGTAAACACGGTTGCATTCCTGAAGCTCATCTTCTGGATAATGCTTTTCCCAGAAAGACTTGCTTCAGAAATCGCATACCGCAACGCCCGCCCCGACTCTAGCTCCGTGTAGCCTTTTCAAATGCAGCGACGTAAACGTCACGATTAGGGTTATGCGTTGTCTTGAAGATCTGTTTTTTATTCTTGAAGACACCGACCGTCGAGGTACTTTTCTTATTCGCTTCGAAGAAACTTGTGAGCCCCAGCGACTTCGCGGTCGCCGCGGCTTTCGCCGTTGACTCGTCGTTCGATACGTCGAGCACGACGAGATTCAGCTTGCCTTCGTAGCTCTGCATGAGCCCGTTCACGATCGGCTCGACTTCTTTGCACGCCGAGCACCAGTCTGCACGGATGATCGCGACTGTCGGGTTCTTCGGATTCGACTTCATCATCATCTTGTCGCTCATCATGCTGTCCTGGGCCGATGCCGAGACGGCGGAAAGTCCCACCAGAAAGAGCCCAGCGAACAAGATCATTTTTAGGTTTTTCATTTAATCAATTCTCCATCTAAGTAAAATTTCTGCGGACGAATTTCCCCGTCCGGTACATGATGCGAACGTGACAGACAATTATTCCCAGCGATAAATCAAAACAAAGATGGAATAAATTCGCGGCCTGATGTATTAACGTGATGTCGGATATCGATATCGAAACGAATGTTTGGCCTTGCACGGGATCGGGAACAGGATTGGACCTCTTTCGAAGCGGAAGCACTTCCGCTTATGGCGGACGTGTTTCGCGTCGCTCGGTGGCTCGGGGCCGACAGGGCGACAGCCGAAGACCTGACGCAGGAAACGCTCGTTCAGGCCCTCAAAAGTTTTCATCGCTACACGCCGGACACCAACTGTCGTGCATGGCTGATGACGATTCTCTACCGCGTAAACGGAAAGAGGATCTCGAAGCTTGGACGTTTGCGTATCGTCGACGACCCCGACGAGATCATCATGTCGAATATCGCCGGCGAGCCGCCCGTGCCGGCCCGGCTGACAGACGACGAGGTTATCTCGGCGTTTGCGACGATGCCGCAAAAGTTTCGCGAAGTGGTCTTGCTGGCCGATGTCGAGGAGTTTACTTACAAGGAGGTCTCCGAGGTTTTACGCGTCCCGATCGGAACGGTCATGTCGCGTCTCCACCGAGGGCGTCGATTGCTGCGGGCGCAGCTTGCCGACCACGCGCAGAAGCTCGGCATCGCGGTGACTAAAGCCGGATAACGGTTATGGAATGTGAAGAATTAAAACTGGTCGTCGATTCATATCTCAGCGATGAGCTGCTCGTCGAGACGAACCACGAAGTGCAAAGGCATCTCGAACTTTGTGCGTCGTGCCGTTCCGATTTTGGTGTGCGGCAGGCGTTGCGATCCAAAGTTCGGGCAGTGCTCACAACAGCTGACGATGCTCAGATCGACCCGCGCTTTGCTGCAAGACTGACGCGAGACCTTCGGCGATCTGCGACGTCGGAATCCGGGTGGAGTTTTGCGCGGATCGGCCATTTCAATACGCTTCGTTTCGCATCATTGGCCTTCATCGTCGGAGTCTTAACAGTCGTGACCGCGATCTACCTTCGACCGAGTGTCGAGACGGTCAGTTCGTCGGGTACCGATGTCGCGATTAGGAATACGGGCGAGATCGCGTGGCAAGAGCTCGCTCATACGGCGATCGGCGACCACGAGAACTGCGCCATTACGTATCGGCTCTCGGAGCGTCCGATCACGCTGCAGGCCGCCGCGATCGAGCACGGAAAGTTTAATGAGGACCTCGACAAGATCGTAATGGAAGCGCTGGGCCGCCTATTCTCCGAGGAGTCTGACGGCAAGATCGAGTTCCTTGAAGCTCACTACTGCATCTACGCGGGCCAGCAATTCGCTCACATCGTCGTTCGCCAGCGGGGACGGAAAGCATCGATCCTAATCGCCGATACAGCGTCCGCGGATACGGCCGCCACGGAAAGTCTCGCCGGCGGCGGACCCGGCGTGAGCGGATTCAATGTTCGGGGCCACGCGGTGTTCGTTGTATCCGAATTGCCGCAGACAGCGAACTCAGAGATAGCTAACGCACTCCGGCCGGTCGTCCGGAGCCAGGCTGAAAAGTTTGGAGTATAATTCCGGCCAACCTTTGTGAAACAGATCGAAAACAAACACCCGCTCGCAATCCGATGGCTGCACTGGATCAATTTTCCGCTTCTCGCAATGATGATATGGAGCGGCCTGCTGATCTACTGGGCGAACGCGATCTACGCGATTCGTTTATTCGGATACGAGCTGTTCCATTTCTTTCCCGCCTCGTTCTGGGAGTATCTCGGAATACCGTTCCGCCTCGCTGACGGGCTTCAGCTTCACTTCTTCTTCATGTGGCTTTTCGCCGCGAATGGCCTCGCATACGTCGTCTATCTCGCCCTTTCCGGCGAGTGGCGCTCGTTGCTGCCGATACCCGGATCATTCAAGCGAGCACCGCTCGTCGCTCTGCACGATCTGCACATCGTCAAGAAATTACCGCCGCAGGGAAAGTACAACGACGCGCAGCGGATCGCATACACAGGCGTTATCGCGCTCGGAATCGGCTCGATCGTGACCGGCCTCGCGATCTACAAACCGCTGCAGCTCTCATGGCTGACAAACCTGCTCGGAGGTTACGAGTGGGCGCGTTGGGAGCACTTCTGGCTGATGATCATGTTCGTGCTTTTCTTTGGCGTCCATGTAGTGCAAGTCGCGCTCGCCGGCTGGAGCAATTTTCGTTCAATGATAACCGGACGCGAGATCGTCGCTGATGCGACTCAACCGACACTTGTTGTAACCGCGGAGCCCGCGGCAAGCGACGCCTGAGATTACCTATGCGTGAAGACGACGACAAAGTTTTGCTGGAACGCGTCCGCGGATTCGACGACGAGCGAGCCGACGCTGCCACCGGCCGCGATAACACGGCCGTCATACTCGGCGAGCGGCGGCGTCTGAGTGAACCGCTCTCTGATGGCGAAGCCCGTCGCCGGATGGCGTTGCACTCGCGTCGCGGCTTCCTCGTCGGTGGTGCCGCCGCGCTGGTCAGCATTTTCGGTTGGCGCTGGATGAGCGACGAATCAAAGTCATCGCTATTACGCGGTGCCTTCAAGTTGAACGAGCGCGTGAGTCAGGCGTTCTATCGGCCAAGCCGGCTCGCCCCCGAATTTTCCCCATTGTCGGTGACTGGGAGGAGAGTCAACGGGATGATCGGGATGGAGAACCCGCTCGACGATGCCGCCAACTGGCGGCTGAGCGTCGCTGGCATCGCCGGTCGAACAGAAGATCTCGTACTTTCGCTGGAGGATCTCCGGCGTCTGCCGCGGACCGAGATGACGACGGAGCTGAAATGCATCGAAGGTTGGAGCATCGTCGTGAACTGGGCCGGTGTTCGCTTCTCCGACTTTACGGCCGCATATCCTCCGCAAACGATCAGCGGCTCCCCGGCAGATCTTGCGAACCGTCCTCAAGACATCCCGCCGTACGTTTCAATCTCAACACCTGATAGAGGGTACTTTGTCGGTTGGGACACTCCCAGCATCATGCATCCGCAGACGCTGCTCGCCTATGAAATGAACGGAGCACCGCTGTTGCCCGAACATGGCGCGCCGCTCAGGATCGCGTCACCTACAAAATACGGAATCAAGCAGATCAAACGTATCGGCCGGATCGAGTTCGTCACGGAGCGTCCGAGAGACTACTGGGCCGAGGAAGGCTACGACTGGTACGCCGGCCACTGAGAGTTGTCGGCCGGCGTTAGACAGATAGAAATGTGATCGGAGTTACCACTCATGCAGGCAAAAAAGAAAGCCGCAACGTATAGCATTGCGGCTTTCCTTATTCTTAAGTGGCGGGGCCGACGGGACTCGAACCCGCGACCTCCAACGTGACAGGCTGGCGTTCTAACCAACTGAACTACGACCCCGCATAGAATTTGGGATTTGGGATTTCGGAGTTGGGATGTGACTGTCAGCCATTGGCCAATCCGCAATCCCAAATCCCAGTTCTCAAATCGAAGTGGTGGGCACGAAGGGACTCGAACCCCTAACTTCCTCCTTGTAAGGGAGGCT
>JBDTMK010000253.1:0-5146 GCA_039934315.1 Pyrinomonadaceae bacterium
ACTCTTAACAGATATTCTTTTTATGGTATTAGAAACACCGACCGTAAACATATACGTCATACTGCCAGAGCTCGTCGTAGCTTTCGCCGGGGTGGTCGCGATGGTTTACGATAGTTTTTTCCCGAAGGACCGTGCGACGACAGGCGTTATCTCTCTGGTTGGTCTCGTCACGTCCGGCGTTTTGCTGGCCTTGATGTGGGTCACGCCCCAGCCCTCGGGCACGTGGAGCGGGATGATCGCACATGATAGTCTCCGGCTCGCTTTCTCGTTCGTTTTCCTTCTTGTTACAGCGATGACCGTTCTGATCTCGACGGTTTGGGTCGAGCGTGAGGATGTTCCGGTGGGCGAATATCACGCATTGCTCCTGTTCGCGACGTTCGGGATGATGCTGATGGCGGCGGGCAATGATCTTGTCGTGATCTTCCTTGGCCTCGAGACTCTGTCGATCGCGACCTATGTCATGTGCGGCCTTCGACGCGGGGATCTGAAATCTAACGAATCCGCGATGAAGTATTTCATTCTCGGCTCGTTCGCGTCCGCTTTCCTGCTTTACGGGATGGCTTTGGTCTACGGAGCTACGGGCTCAACTAACATTCCCGAGATCGCAGCTCGCGTCGCTAACGCAAACTTCCCTGCCTTGCTGCTGGTTGGCGCGGCGATGATGATAATCGGTTTTGGTTTTAAGGTCGCGACGGCTCCGTTCCATATCTGGACCCCCGATGTTTACGAAGGCGCTCCGACAGCCGTTACCGGCTTTATGGCGGCAGGGCCCAAGGCCGCAGCATTCGCCTCTTTCGTTCGTGTATTCGTCCTCGGGTTTCCGCTCGTCGCCGGTGTTCAGGCTTCGGGCTATCTGCATGACTCGTGGATGACGGCGCTGACCGTAATGTCGATTCTTTCGATGACTGTTGGCAACATCGTCGCGATCATGCAGAGCAACGTGAAGCGGATGCTTGCATATTCATCGATCGCACATGCAGGTTACGCCATGGTCGGATTTATCGGAGCGGGCGCCGCCAAATCTACTATCGCCCGCGACGAAGCAATTGCGTCCGTTGCGTTCTATATGTTGACGTACGCGATCACAAATCTCGGCGCGTTCGCCGTCGTTACGCTCGTCGGGCAGAAGAACGATCGACGTACCGAGTTCGAAGATTACAACGGCATCGGTTTCAAATCCCCGCTGCTGTCATTCTCATTGTCGCTGTTCATGCTGAGCCTGCTCGGGCTTCCGTTGACGGCCGGGTTCATGGGAAAGGTTATGGTGTTCCGTCCGGCGCTCGAAGCGAGCACCCCGATGTTGACGCTTCTCGTCGTTATTGCTGTGATAAATACAGCGATCTCGGCCTACTACTATCTGCGATTGATCGTCGTCATGGTTTTCCGCGAACGAACGGCCGACTGGGTTGAGCCAAAGGTGCCTGCCGGCCTTGCAGCCGCTCTGATCATCGCCGTCCTCGGTGTATTGTATTTCGGAATTTTCGCCAACGGTGTCATCGACAGATTCGCGCAGCCTCCGCAAGCTGCTCGGATTGCCGCCAGGTAACCCGCCGATGTTTCAGGAAGTAGATATCGGCACATGGAGCCGGAAGGCGACCTACGAATTTTTCCGGGAGTTCGAAGATCCATTTTTCAATGTCACTGCAAATTTGGACGTGACTGAGCTCTATCGATTCTGCAAAGATAATGCTCTTTCGTTTTCACTCGCTGCACTTTTCTTTTCACTCCAGGCAGCCAACGAGATCCGCGAGCTTCGGCTTCGAATGGTCGACGACGCTGTGGTTGAATTCAATCGCGTCGAGGCGACACAAACTATCCTGAACGACGACGAAACATTCTCGTTTTGCTACTTCCCGATCCAAGATGATGTTTTCGAATTCGACCGGTCGGGCAAGATCGCGCGTGAGAAATATAAAGCCCTCAGAACGTTCGACGTCGAGGCCCACCGCGTCGATCTGATCTACTATTCCGTCATCCCCTGGATCTCGTTCACGAGTTTTAAACACGCGAGCCGACAAAATAATCGACAGACGGTCCCGCGGATGGTTTTCGGAAAGGTCTTCGAAGAGGGGCATAAAAGAAAGATGCCGTTTTCGGTAGAGGTTCATCACGCACTCGTCGACGGCCTTCATGTCGGAAAGTTCTACAGTTTGTTCCAGGCGAAACTCGATTCGGTTTGAAATCGGCGCGTTGCGTTACGGTTTGCGATTTTAGATGAACGAAGATCTCGAAACTCCGGACGATTCGCTGGTGGCCATCTACGCGGAAAAGATCCGCACGATAAGGACCCGCTCTTGCGTGCTCGAAATACCCGAACGCGAAAATGACGTAAGAATCCTCCACACGCTTCTGGGTATTGAGCTGCAAATCGGACCACGGCGTTTCTCCTGCCCCGATCTCGCAACAGCTCGGTACATGCGCGTGTTCGCCCGCCTTGGATGCCGCGAATTCGCGATCCCATACGACATTACGAAGATCTCCACCCTTGCAGATGAACTTGAAACAGCGTGGCAACGCTCACTTTTGGTCTTGGAAACGCAGGCGGAGCGGCTAAGCGATCAACAGCAGAAACGGCAGCGGAGCCGCCTGTACAAATTGGTCCGGTCAGAAGTCGCCGAGATTGGCCCGGGAGAGCGGATGCCTGAGTTCAATCAATCGACCAAGCAAAGAAAGACTTGATATAATCATCTTAATTTCGAAGATCGATGTTTCGATTTCCGAATATTTTTAGCTAGAATTAGCACTTATGTTTGACGCAGCGGTGAAAACGACAATTTCAGAGGAGCTGCCGTTTCCATATAACGGCCGGCCGTTCTGCCGTTATGAACCTATCGAGAAGCGGATCATTCACGCGCGTGTGTTGATAGTAAACTGCCTTCTTCGGTACGAATCAGATCTTTCGCCTCTAGCTTTTACAGATTGGAAGGAAGGGTTAGGAGCCAAACTCCGATTCGAGCGAAAGGTCTCTTCACTCGCGTGCAACAACATAGCGCAGAACGTTATCCGGCTCGTACAGAATCCGAAAACGCTTACGGTCCATTTGTCCGAAGTGGCTGAGGCAGCACGCGACTTCAAGCCGGATGCGATCGTTCTTAGCGGTACTTTCAGCGACTTCGATTATTACAACCAGACGCAACTCGAATCGTTTCGCGGCTTCATAACCAAAACCACGATACCGGTGCTTGCGATCTGCGGATCGCATCAGCTTGTGGGATTGTCATTCGGAGCCCCGCTCAGAACTTTGGACGATCTCAAGCTAGGCGAAAAGCGTAACGAGCGCGTGCTCGAATATCAGTATCGATTCGTAAAGATCGTTGACAAGAACGATCCGATCTTCGACGGAAATGAAGATCAGTCGTCCGGCATCTGGCAGGATTATACGAAAGAGGACGACATCCTGCGCGTCTGGCAAAACCATGGAGTGCAGGTTGATGGTGTGCCGGATGGCTTTAATCTTCTCGCGACATCGTATCTCTGCAAGAACCAGATGATGGTCAAACATTCTGACGGGCAGATGATCTACTGCGTCCAGTTTCATCTCGAAAAATCATTCGAGGACTGGTCCAAGAATCCGACTCGATGGGAGCACCCAAACGAATCGCGGGACGGGCGGATCTTGTTCGAGAACTTCCTGAAACTCGCTCTACAGCATCGGTCGAATTAAAAAAAAGCGGCTTCAAAATGAAACCGCTTTTTAGTGTCTACCGATCAATGGCACCATCGCCATCTTTCAGTGCTCAACTATTTTTCAACGACGCCTTGAACAAAGTTGCTCACGGCCTGTAACGCACTGCTCAACGCGGTCGAGTTGTACTGAATGACTGAGCTACCACCGCCCGACAAGTCATATTGCGGTGCCATGAAACCGATTCCTACAGGATCGGTGTTGTCGGGCAGAATGCTGCTGTTAACGTAGGGCGCGATGATCATGTTGCCTTCTATGACGCCGTTTCCTCCGCCTCGGCGATCCACACCACCTTGTCCCGTGACGATGATTATTCCTTTGAAACTAAAGTTCCCGCGCAAGGTAAGTTTGCCGGTCACGATCATGATTCCTCCGCCATCGCCGCTCAACTCACAGTTGCCGTCGCAGATCGTAAGTCCGGTGCCGTTCGGATTACCAAAAGTAGTCGGCTGTACACCGTTCGCGAAATAGCGGCCTTGCGGAAATGCGGCGGCGGCTTGCATCTGCACATACTCGTCCAGGTTCCCGGGGGTCGACAACCAGGGCGGTGTATCCGTAGTAATGTCCGAAGGTTCGCCGACGATTCTGTTAGAGCGACTCACATCATCGATCTCCTCGAAAATATCCCCGACGTTATTATCTCCCCAAGCGCCGATCGGCGGACTGATATCGGTGGAGGCGGCATCCCGACCCGAATAAAGCATCGCGTTCGAATTGCCCAAGGCAAAGTGGAACGACGAAGCCGGCTGAGCGGGTGTCGCTGGATTGCATGTCGGACAAGCGGCGGTTGCGGTGGTGGTCGGGGGCCCGATCAAAGTCAATGTCGCCGGCGCCGTCAGCCCGTTGAAAAAATTCTTTTGAATAACCGCGTGGAGCTCTTTCGTCGCCCCGCGTGGGCCGTATCCCGTCGATTTTACGAGCAGGCGGATCGGTTCAGGCGACGACATATTACCAATTAACACACTGTTGGCCGCAGTCCCCCCGGATGAAACGACAAGCGTTGAGTTGAAGCCGCTAGGCACGTTGTCAACGGGCGGATCGGGTGCCCAGACTTGCGACACATTGTTTCCACCAGTGGACAACAGATCTATCTTGCTGCCCTGGAGGGTAAAAGTGATCGAGTCGAATCGGACGTTGGGAGTTGCGTAGTCTGTCAAGGGTCCACCGCACGACGTTACGTTCGGCCGCATATATCCGCGGATTATACGCACGCCGAAGTAAGGCTGCGTCATGGTGACCTCGACCTGCAGCCGGTTGTAATTCAGGATACAAGCGCCTAAACCGTACTTAGTGATCCTGAACGTGCCGAAGTCGGTGGCGATGCTGCCGCCGACGGTATCGATTTGATTGGCCGTCCGGGGGACAAACTCGACCTCAATACGATTTAATCCTGCGCCGTACGTCATCTGGTTGATGCCACCGCCGACCGCGACATTGTTTTCGCCCAACTTTCCTCTTGTC
>JBDTMK010000254.1:0-5099 GCA_039934315.1 Pyrinomonadaceae bacterium
CATGGGTCAACGGAGCGGACGATCCGACCAGTGGCCAGGTCGCCATGATGGAGGAAGCTCGTAGCATTGCGGAGCTCGCCAAGGCCGGATGGCGTCCTAAGCGAACGATAGTGTTTGCAGCTTGGGACGGTGAGGAAGAAGGACTTCTCGGTTCGACCGAATGGGTTGAGGAACACGCCGACGAACTGTCGAGAAAAGCGGCCGTCTACATCAACACGGATTCTAACGGCCGGGGTTTTCTCGGTATCGGCGGTTCGCATACGCTCGAAAAGTTTATGAACGAAGTTGCGAAGTCTGTTCCGGACCCGCAGACAAAAATGAGCGTGTGGGAGCGGGCTCGAGCTGAACAGGCGATCAACGGATCGCCAACCGCGAAACGCGAAGCGATGGATCGCCCGGACCTTCGAATCTCGCCACTCGGATCAGGCTCGGACTTCACTCCTTTCTTGCAGCACCTCGGGATCGCTTCGCTCAACGTTGGGTTTGGCGGTGAGAACGGCGGAGGTTCATATCATTCGATCTACGATTCGTTCGAGCACTACACGCGGTTCGGCGATCCGGGCTTCGCGTACGGAATTGCGCTTGCGAAGGTTTGCGGCCATGCGACTCTTCGACTCGCGTCTGCCGATACTTTGCCGTTTGAATTTACAAACTTAGCTGAGACATTGAATCAATACGCCGGCGAACTGACGAAGTTGGCTGACACGATGCGCGATGATACTCGCTCGCTAAATCAGCAGATCTCATCCGGGATGTTGAAAGCGGTGCAGGATCCAACCGAGACCTATGTGATGCCGACGGAGAAGTCTCCGGTTCCGTTCCTAGATTTCGCGCCATTGCAGAACAGCCTCGCTCGTTTGAATAACAGCGTGAAGAACTATCAAGCGACGGCGAAAGCCCGGAAGGCCTCGAGTTCCGCACTCGACGAAGCTCTCTACCGCACGGAACGAGCTCTGACCCGTCAAGAAGGTTTGCCCCGTCGTGACTGGTTCCGGCATGCGATCTATGCTCCGGGCTTCTATACGGGGTACGGTGTCAAAACATTACCGGGAATCCGCGAAGCGATAGAGCAGCGAGACTGGAAGGAAGCAGGAGAACAAATCCGAGTCGTCGCTGACGTGATCGAACGGCTTGCCGACGAGGTGGACAAAGCAGCGGAGTTAATAATGAGCAATCAATAATTTGTAATTCTTAATGACAGGGATGGCTTCTGATTAGTAATTAGTAATGAGTGATTATTAATTACTAATGATAAAGCGGCTTTCATTAGTAACTACTAATTACTAACTACTAATTACTAATGAAGGAGCTCCCATGGAAAAGAATATTGTTTTGGAGAAATCTCTGGCGTTCGCGTTGCGGATAGTAAAACTCAGCGGTCATCTGGCTAAAGTCAAGCACGAATTTACCTTGAGTAACGAACTTTTGCGAGCCGGAACGAACGTCGGAAAACATGTTAAAGAAGCTACGTCTGCGGAGTCTCGCGAAGTTTTCGCCGGTGAATTTGGTATCGCACGACGTAAGGCATCGGAGACGGAATATTGGCTACAGCTTTTACTTTTATCAGGGCTATTGTCGGAGGAAGAATTTGAATCGATCGATGCGGATCGAATCCAGATCGCAAAATTGATCAACGCGATAATAACGACTACGAGAAAGAATGTCTGAATTATTGATTAAAGCCGACGGAGCTGTGCAAACGCTCACACTGAACCGTCCCGAGAAGCGCAATGCTTTGAATGACGCTTTGGTCTGCGCTTTGAAGGTCGCGCTGCGCGAAGCGGATGGCGACGAGAGTTTGCGTGCGATCGTGATTCGGGGAGCCGGAAAGGATTTCTGCTCGGGTGCGGATCTCGAATCGCTTCGGAAAATCAGCGACGCGTCGTTTGAGGAGAATCTTGAAGACGCCCGCAATCTGGCTGAGCTCTTAGTATTGGTCCGTCAGGTTAAAGTCCCGGTGATCGCTGCGGTTCATGGACGGGCGCTGGCTGGCGGCTGTGGACTCGCGACTGCGTGTGATCTGGTTATTGCTGCGGAGTCGGCTCGGTTCGGATATCCCGAAGTCAAGATCGGCTTCGTTCCGGCGATCGTGATGGCATTTTTGAGGAGAAATATTTCCGAGAAACGCGCCTTTGAAATTGCGACGCAAGGCCTCGAGTTCTCCGCCGGCGAAGCGGAACGTATGGGCCTGATCAATCGCGTTGTATCAGAGGACACATTTGACGAAGAAGTAATGCGCTTTGCGGCCGTCTACGAGAACGTCAGCGGTTCGGCAGTCGCTCTGGCTAAAAAGCTTCTCTACGAAATGGATTCGATGCGTTTCGATGACGCGATCGACGCCGGTTCGAAGGCAAACGCCGAGGCTCGCATGAGTGAAGATTGTAGGAAGGGAATCGCGCGATTTCTGAAGAAGGAGTAGTTTTGCCGTTTTGAGTCCCGCCTTCACTCGCCGGTTTGGAAGCTAGTTATCGCCGCCTGAAGGCGGGACTCAAAACGTTACGCCTAGATCACCTCGACCTTCGTCTCGATCAATGTCTTCGGAATCAATGCAGGGAAGTACGCCATGATCTCTTCGACTTTGGGACGGCCGCCGGCGAAGCCGGTGACTGAAGGTGGACCGGTGAGGATCAGTGGTGCAAGCTCTTTCGTAAATCGCTCAACATCGGCTTTGTTCTGACCACGTACACCGAATCGGAGCTGGACTTCCGGAATGTCCGGCGACGGCTCGCCGGCAAGATGACCATGCGTTGCATTCACGCCTACGAACTCGGTTAGTATCAGATCGAATTTCAATCCCAATCTCTCTAAACGTGAGCGCAAAACCTTATCGGCGGCCTCAGCTTTTTCGTATGCATCGGGCCACGAGTAGACAAGAGTTCCGACTGCTTTCCAACCGGCCGAATACGCGATGGACACTTTGTAGAAGTCGGTTTTCGGATGTCCTTTTATGCCGAACACACGAACACGGTCCTCTCCATCGGGTGCAAGGTTGATCGATGAAAAATCAGCAACAACGTCCGGCGTTATATACGCCTTCGGGTCGCCCATCTCGTAAAGAAGTTGCTCCTTAACCGACTGAACGTTTACGCGCCCGCCGGTGCCATCGTGTTTGGTGATCACGAATTCCCCGTTCGGATAACCTTCAACGATCGGGAAACCGACGTTTGCGAGATCCGGAATGTTCTTCCAGTCATACTGGCAATTGCCGCCAGAGGACTGAGCGCCGCATTCGATTATGTGACCTGCGATCGTTCCAGCAGAGACGCGATCCCAGTCGTCGAACTTCCAGCCGAACTCATGCATCAGCGGCGCGAGTGTCAGACCCGTATCCGTGAGACGGCCGCCGACGATTATCTGAGCGCCTTTGTCGAGAGCTTCGACGAGCCCAGCCGCTCCAAGGTAAACATTCGCCGACTGTACTTTGTCGCGAATCTCCGAGAGCGGTTCACCGGTCTCCATGTTCGTTATCTCGACACCTTGATCAGCAAATTCGTCGAGCTGCCCGAGTATATCGTCGCCGGTTATAACACCGATCTTTACCTTTCCCATGAGGCCTAATTCACCCGCTACCGTCTTGATCGCATCGGCGCAGCCAGCTACATTTACTCCACCGGCATTGGAAAGCACCTTTATATTTTTCTCTACGCAGTCGGGAAGAATCTCGCGCATGAGCGCTATGAAATCTTTAGCGTAACCGGCCTGAGGATCGCGGGAACGTTGCTTTTGCAGGATCGACATCGTGACTTCAGCCAGATAATCGAGCATTAAGTAATCTATCGGCCCGCCACGCACTTGGTCGACCGGAGCCGTTAGAAGATCTCCCCAAAATCCCTGGCCGCCTGCGACCCTAACTTTCTCTTTCATTGAGATTAGATTAGAAGACAAAAAAACCGGGCGGTCAACAATCGACCTCGAGAATCGATCGGCACACGCCCGGATGTTTCTACTAATTTATTTCGCCGCCCTATTGGACTGCATCTTTCGTAGCACCTGCGACCTTCTTTGTCTCATACCAGGTTCGTTTTGAGACCCATTTGGTGCCGTCCCACGTCGTGACCATGAACCACTTTCCGCCCTTTGAAGCGGTGCCGGCAACGTTTTCGGTAACGTTAATGGTGTGATGGCCGATCATCTTCGAAGTAGACTTAACCGCCTTCCCCGTAGCCGAAGCGGCATCGCCTGTTTTGTCGGCTGCCTTTGCGAGTCCATCGGTGACGACGACCCTCGATTTCTTCGCGGCGTCTACAGTTACGTCTTTGGTCTTCTCCGCAACGTCGACCGTCACGTCTTTGGTCTTGCCGGCTGCGTCCTTCACCTTGTCTACAACCTGGGCATTTGCCGGTCCGTATGTAAACAGAACAGCGAGCGCCAGAGCAGCGATGCTTAATAATTCCTTATATTTCATAAGTTAACCTCTTTTTCGAAAAAGATATTTGAATCAAATGATTCAGTCCTCTTACGCAGCATTCACTGTGCCGTAGGAACTTAAAGCCAGCTACGTAACGATCTTCTTTGTCCGGCTCACCACTTTCCGACCTGTATGCCACGTCTTGTGTCGAACCGGACGGGTCTTGGTAGCGGTCTTAGCGTAGACCGACTTGCTACCACGCTTGGTCTTATGAGCAACGTGCTTCGTTGTGGTTTTTGTTTTATGGGTAACGTGCTTTGTCGTGGTTTTTGTTTTCGAAACCACTTGCGGGCTTGATAAAGGGCTTGCGGGTAAGATGGAAGCCGAGACTGTGATCGATAAGAACGCAAATAATGCGATCAGAACTGCTGCGCGAATTTTCATATATCCTACCTATGTTCGAACGTTTTGGTTAATAAAAGTAACGATGTCTTCGGTCGATGTTCCAGGTAGGAAAACCTCCGAGACGCCTTTCGCTTTCAGGTCAGCGATATCTTCGGTCGGGACGATCCCACCAACAAGAATGAGGGTGTCGTCCATGCCATTCTCATGCAAAAGATCGACGATCCGCGGACAGAGGGTTTTATGTGCGCCGCTAAGGATAGAAATTCCAACCGCATCCACGTCTTCCTGCAATGCGGCAGCCGCGATCATCTCCGGAGTTTGTCGGAGACCGGTGTAGATCACTTCC